>NZ_JBKVNQ010000002.1:0-84558 GCF_046967715.1 Hominisplanchenecus sp. | reverse complement strand
CCCTTCGGACAAGAAGCATCCCTCGCTCTAAAGAGCTCGGTCAATTTTTATTTGGATGTTTTTGAAAAAGAAACAAAAAGGTTGACACGCATCACATACGCAAGTATAATAAACACAAACAAAATCAATACATCAAATCTTATTCGATATTCTATGCCATTCGGCAGGAAAATCCACAAATCAAAAGCCTGCACGAAGCGGCTGAAAAATTATGTAATGGCATCTTTTGGTCTAATACGATTGTACGAGAGGAAATCTCGATACAGTTCAAGGTATTTGCGGAAAATGTAAAAATACAGCTCAGATACAAAACAGATGGCTTCGTATACAGGTAAAAATACAGAAAAAGGAGCGAAGCCTATGGGACAAAAAGATATTACAGAAAAGGTATTGGAAGATTATAATGATGTTTTTGCAGATATCATAAATGGATTACTATTTGGCGGGGAACAGGAGATTAAACCGGAAGATCTGGAAAATACAACCGTTCATGCACAGTATAAGGCAGAAGATGACAAGGTTCATGAACTGGAGCGTGATATTGCAAAATACTGGAAGGATGAGAAGGTGGAACTTGCAATCTGTGGAATTGAAAATCAGAGTATCGTGGAGAAGAATATGCCGTTTCGCATCATTGGATACGATGGGTCGGCATATCGGAATCAGTTACAGCAGGAAAGAAGAAAAATGCTGCCGGTGGTGACAATTGTATTGTATTTCGGGACAGACAGGCATTGGAACAGCAGAAAAAAGATCAAAGAACTGATGGAAATTCCTAAATGTCTGGATAGGTATGTAAATGATTACCAGATGCATGTTTTTGAGGTTGCATGGCTGACAGAAGAGCAGATCAGTCATTTCCGCAGTGATTTCAAAGTGGTGGCAAATTTTTTTGTACAGAAAAGAAAAAACAGAGATTATATACCGGATGATCCAACAGAGATCAGGCATGTGGATGAAGTGCTGAAGCTTTTGCAGGTCATGACAGGAGATAAGCGTTATGAGGAAATTTTCAGGAAAAAGAAGAAAGGAGTCCGGAGTATGTGTGATGTGGCAGAAAGACTGGAAAAAATGGGGATAGAAAAAGGAATAGAGATTGGCAGGAGTGAGGGAGAAATAAAAGGAAAAATGTTGGTGTATAAAAATTTGTGTAAGGAAGGATTTGACGAGAAAGAAGCCAGAAGACTTGCGGAGTTGCCAGAAAATATAATTCCGGAACAGTAAAGCAAAACGAAGAATGCCTTGAATGGAAAAGGGATTAATGTTAGGACAATAAGGGGGAATCCTCGGCAATTCAATTACCGAGATGAAAGTGTAGGAGTGTGCATGTCTGCACATTGAAAATAATATAATAATCTCCCTGCCATTGACTCCAGTGACATTAATGCCGTAACCGGCATAGAATCAAACGAAAATATGTTCGATTTTGTATTGCACATTTTCGTGCATTATGCTATACTATATGTATGAAAGAAAATCTAATACATTATAGAACTTGCGTGTGTAATATCAACTACCATATGGTATGGTCAGTGAAATACCGACGGAAGATATTAAACTCAGAAATTGAGGAATACCTAAAGGAACTGGTGCAGCAGATTGCTGAGGACAAGGGCTTTACTGTTCATTTATTTGAATGTGGTGAAGGAGACCATGTCCACTGCTTTGTAACAGCTCCACCAAAGCTGTCCATAACAGCAATCGTCAAGTATCTGAAGGGGATTACCGGCAGAAAACTGTTCGAACGTTTTCCGGAAATAAGAAACCAGCTATGGAAGGGAGAGCTGTGGAACCATTCCTATTATGTGGAAACGATCGGATCTGTATCTGAGGAAAATATCCGCCGTTATATGGAACATCAGAGCAAGTCGTATTAAGTTAAAGCGGACTGTAAATACCGATCCGCGTTACTGTCTGAGGGGAGGAAGAGGGATGCTGCTGTCACACAGAACATCTGTAAAAATCCGGCCGGAATATTCCAATATCATAGGGCATATGTGTTATGCAGCTTCCAAACTCTGGAATGTCTGCAACTACGAACGTCATCATTATAAAGAGCTGGGACTGGAAAAGTATCCTGACTGGTATTATCAGAAAAAAGCACATAAAGGAAATCTGTGGTATAAACAGCTTCCGTCACAGACAGCACAGGAGACCTGCAAGCAGCTGGATAAAGCATGGAAATCTTTTTATGTCCTGAAAAAGACCGGAGGGATCAAAGATCCGAATCCGCCCCGTTTTAAACAGGACAATATCCCGGTTACATACATGCAGATGGGGATCCGGCATGAGAAAGGTTCAGACCAGCTGCGGCTGTCTCTGCCAAAGGATCTGAAAAGCTACATGGAAGAAACATACGGGATCCATGATAAATTTCTATATCTTGAAAATAAGATTTTCAGGAACATGGATCATATAAAGCAGCTGCGGATCTATCCACCGGAAAACGGAAAATGCGACCTTATTGTTATCTATGAGATGGAAGAGCCGGAACAGCTTTCCCAGAATGGACATTATTTATCTATTGATCCTGGACTTCATAATCTGATGACCTGTTATGATTCCGGAAATGGCCGAGCTTTTATTCTGGGAAGAAAGTATCTTTCTCTGGAAAGATATTTTCATAAAGAAATCGCCAGAGTGCAGTCTGTATGGTATGCACAGCAATCAGAAAGAGGAATAAAATATCCAAAAACATCGGAACATATCCAGCGGCTTTACAGGAAAAAGCAGAATGCAGTGAAGGATTACCTTCATAAAGTAACCAGATGGATCGCAGAATACTGCAGAAAAGAAGATATCCGCTGTGTAGTTGTGGGAGACATTCGAAATATCCGTAAAGAAAAAGATATGGGACATAAGACCAACCAGAAGCTTCACAGCCTGCCATATAACAGGCTGTATATCATGCTGGAATATAAACTAAAACGGTATGGAATACAATTGATAAAGCAGGAAGAAAGCTATACCAGCCAGTGCAGCCCGTTATCACCAGAAGTATCAAAAAGATATGCAGAAGCATCAAACCGAAAAGAACGGGGCATGTATGTAACTGACGGAGTAAGATACAATGCAGATGCGGTAGGCGCATTTAATATCCTGCGGAAATATCTTTCCGTATCCGGAAAACAGAAGGAACTGTCCGTAACCGGACTAAAAAAACCAGATATAATAAAAGTAGCTGCATAGCCGAAAGGCAAGCAGTATTGGTGTCATGGACGCACCCTGAAAAAAGACGGTATCCCGCCAGATTTCAGATGCTCTGGTAACTCAGTTACCGAGTAGTTCACTATCAGATATGAGATTACGAAACAGAATGCCCTCAACTGTTCGGGGCATTTTTATATCAGATGTGAGGAGATTCCCGCCTGTGGGCGGTGAGCAACAAAAATATCAGAAGTATTCTTGGAAACAAGTAAGGAAAAATATGGGAAAAATATTTTATATGATGGGCAAAAGTTCATCGGGAAAAGACACGATTTTTAAGGAAATATTGAAAAAAAAGGAATTAAATCTGCACCAGATTGTACTGTATACGACAAGACCGGCAAGAGCGAATGAGACGGATGGTGTGCAGTATCATTTTGTGGATGAAGAGAGGCTTTCGGAGTTTCAGGATGCCGGGAAGGTGATTGAGCTGCGGGCATATCAGGTCGTTGGCGGAGTCTGGAAATATTTTACGGTAGACGATGAGCAGACAGATCTGGATACAAAAGATTATCTGGCAATCGGAACATTGGTTTCCTATGAAAAACTGCGGGATTATTATGGGGCAGAACGAATTGTGCCGATTTATGTCGAGGTTGAGGACGGGATGCGTCTGGCAAGGGCCTTGGATCGGGAACGCAGACAGATAAAGCCGAATTATGATGAGATGTGTCGGCGTTTTCTGGCAGACAGTGCTGATTTTTCGGAAGAAAACCTGGAGAAGGCAGGAATAAAAAAGCGTTTTCAGAATGAAGAACTGCAGAAGTGTGTTGAGGAGATTACAGAATTTATCCTCTTCCAGCAAGAAGACTCCGAGCTCTAAGGGACGCCACTTTTTCAGTGGCGTCCTGTAGGTGGGGGAGTGTCAAAGTGCTTCCGCTATAATGAAAACATAAAATCTGGCAAGGAGGGATCTATAAATGAAAACGTGTTGTTTAGTATGGGAAATTCCTGTAATAGAGGGAGAACATTATAATCCAATTATGAATGTCATTTATATGCAAAAAGCAAAGAAATTTTTGAATCAACTAAATCGATATTTTCAGGATGAGAATATGGATTGGAAGTGTGTTTTAGACCGTTCAGCATGTACTTATAATGAGATTTTTTCCAGTGAAAATCAAGCAGTTATTTTTGCTCCGGAAGCCAAAACAAGACAATGGCTATATAAAAAAGAAATGCAAGCGGTAAGTATTCCAAAATATTATTTGGATTTTGCAGAATATAATGAAGGAAAATTAGATAAAATAGCAATTTTCTTTATGGAATACGGGTTTTAGAATGACGATCTCAACTTTCCACATTAAAAGCAGGTATTCACGCTGCTTTTTTTGATTTCTAGTGAATCTTCTGCATCTATCCATATCTGTAAATTCTCATCAGGATATAATCTTACATAATAAAACTGGTCAGTCGTTTACAGGTATCTTTTTTCAAAAAGAAATGTATCGTAAAGAAAAAACTCTAGGTAAAGCCGCTTATTTATGATATAATAGAAAATCATTGGGTATACGAATGATAAAATCAGAGAGGGGTGAGCATATGCCTGGATTTGAGGAAATCGTAGGACATGAGCAGATTGTTACGCATCTGAAAAGTGCGATGAAACTTGGGAAGGTGTCCCATGCGTATATATTGAGTGGAGAAAAGGGATGCGGCAAAAAGCTGCTGGCAGATGTTTTTGCGGAAACACTGCAGTGTGAAAAGGGAGGCACAGAGCCTTGTGGCAGCTGCCATTCTTGTGTACAGGCACAGAGCGGCAACCATCCTGACATCATACATCTGATGCACGAAAAGCCAAACAGCATCAGCGTGGATGATGTGAGAACACAGATTGTGAACGATGTATTGATCAAGCCATACAGTGGAAAATATAAAATTTATATTGTGCCGGATGCGGAGAAAATGACAGCGGCTGCACAGAATGCACTTCTGAAGACAATCGAGGAGCCACCTGCATATGCAGTGATTCTGCTGCTTGCAAACAATGCATCAGCACTTCTGCCGACCATCTTATCAAGATGCGTTATGCTTTCTTTGAAACCGGTCGCAGACGATAAAGTCAAGCAGTATCTGATGGAGCATGTACAGGTGCCGGATTATGAGGCGGATGTCTGCGTGGCATTTGCACAGGGCAATATCGGAAAAGCCGTACAGCTGGCAACATCGGACAGCTTTAATGAAATCAAAAATTCAGCACTTCATCTGCTGAAAAATGTATCTAAGATGGAGATCAACGATATTATCGCAACGGTGAAATCCGTATCCGAATTTAAGATTGATATTCAGGATTATCTGGATTTTCTGGCGGTGTGGTATCGTGACATCCTGTATTTTAAAGCGACAAGAGACAGCAATGGGCTCATTTTTAAAGATGAGCTGAATGTGATCACCGATCAGATCAATAAAAGTTCCTACGAAGGTATCGAAAATATTCTGCGGGGACTCCAGACAGCGAAAACGCGTCTGAATGCAAACGTTAATTTTGATCTGACCATGGAACTGCTGTTTCTTCTTATAAAGGAGAATTTGGTATAATGATAAAAATTGTTGGTGTCCGTTTTCGCACGGCCGGGAAGATTTATTACTTTGATCCGAAAAAACTGCCGATCAAAAAGGGAGACCATGTGATCGTTGAGACAGCAAGAGGAATCGAATACGGCAGCGTCGTAGCCAATCCAAAGGAGATTCCGGATGACGAAGTAGTTCAGCCGCTGAAAGCCGTTATGCGTATCGCAACACCGGATGACGATGCAAGAGTAGAACGCAATTTGGCAAAGGAAAAGGATGCTATGCGTATCTGTGCCGAGAAGATCCGCAAACATAAGCTGGATATGAAGCTGATCGATGCAGAATATACGTTTGATAACAACAAAGTCCTGTTTTATTTCACGGCGGACGGCAGAATCGATTTCCGTGATCTGGTAAAAGATCTGGCATCCGTATTTAAGACACGTATCGAGCTTCGTCAGATCGGTGTGCGGGATGAGACAAAACTGCTTGGAGGTATCGGCATCTGCGGAAGACCGCTTTGCTGCCATACATTCTTATCTGAGTTCGCACCGGTTTCAATCAAGATGGCAAAAGAGCAGAATCTTTCACTGAATCCGACCAAGATCTCCGGTGTCTGCGGAAGACTGATGTGCTGCCTGAAAAATGAAGAGGAGACTTACGAGTATCTGAACAGCCGTCTGCCGGCGGTCAATGATACGGTGACGACTGAGGACGGTTTAAAAGGAGAAGTACACAGTGTCAACGTGCTTCGTCAGACCGTAAAAGTGGTTGTGGAAGTCGGGGACGAAAAAGAGATCCGTGAATACGATGTCAAACAGCTCAAGTTCAAACCTCGCAGAAGAAAAGAGAAAAACGGCGGGGCAGGGAAACAGGAAGAACAAGAGCTGAAGAAACTCGAAGCAATGGAGAAAAAGGAAGGAAAATCAAAACTAAATGACAATTAAACTGTATCCGGATGAGAGACTGGATGATCTGCAGAGAAGCGGGTACCATATCATCCAGAATCCGAAAAAATTCTGTTTTGGAATGGATGCGGTTTTGCTTTCCGGATTCGCAAAGGCAAAGCCGGGAGATAACGTTCTGGATATTGGTACCGGGACTGGAGTTATCCCGATCCTGATGGCGGCAAAGACAAAAGCCGGACATTTTACCGGTCTTGAGATACAGCATGAGAGTGCGGATATGGCGATGCGAAGCATTCGGTATAATCATCTGGAAGAGCGAATCTCTATTGTAGAAGGCGATATCAAGGAGGCCGGGACATTGTTTGCTTCGGCTTCTTTTCATGTAGTCACAAGTAATCCGCCGTATATGATCGAGCATCACGGTCTGGTCAATCCGGATAATGCAAAAATGATCGCAAGGCATGAAGTCTACTGCACGCTGGAGGACATCATCGTCCAGACAGCAAAACTTCTGAAAAACAGCGGAAAGTTTTATCTGGTACATCGACCGTTCCGGCTGGCGGAGATTTTTTATCTGCTTGTGAAGTACGGACTTGAGCCAAAGAGAATGCAGATGGTGCATCCGTATATCGATAAAGAACCGAACATGGTCCTGATCGAAGCCATGAAAGGTGCAAAATCAAGGATCACCTGTGAGCCGCCGCTGATCGTGTATGAGAAACCGGGCGTGTATACAAAGCAGATTTATGATATTTACGGATATAATGATGCCAGGGTCAAAGAGCATTCGGAAAGGTGAGAAATATATGAGCGAAAATCAGGGAAAACTGTATCTGTGTGCAACTCCGATCGGAAATCTGGAAGACATTACGATGCGTGTTCTGCGAGTGCTTCAGGAGGTCGATCTGATCGCGGCGGAGGATACCAGAAACAGCATCCGGCTTTTAAATCATTTTGATATCCATACTCCGCTGACGAGTTATCACGAATACAATAAAATCGAAAAAGCCTATGTTTTAATAGAAGAAATGAAAAAAGGGAAAGACATCGCCCTGATCACCGATGCCGGTACGCCGGGCATTTCCGATCCAGGTGAAGATCTGGTGCGTCTGTGCTATGAAAACGGTGTTGAGGTGACTTCCCTTCCGGGAGCCTGTGCCTGCGTGACGGCACTGACACTTTCCGGATTATCCACCAGACGTTTCTGTTTTGAGGCATTTCTTCCATCGGATAAAAAAGAAAAACAGGAAGTTCTGGAAGAATTAAAAGACGAGACCAGGACGATCATCATTTACGAAGCACCGCACAGGCTGGTGCGTACCTTAAAAGAACTTCTGGAAACACTTGGCGACCGCAGAATGACGGTTCTGCGGGAACTGACGAAAAAGCATGAGACAGCATTCACCACGACACTTTCAGAGGCAGTGGCGTACTATGAAGCGGAAGCACCGCGAGGCGAATGTGTACTGGTGCTCGAGGGCAGAAGCCGGCAGCAGATGAAAGAGGAGAGTCAGGCAGCCTGGAAAGAGATGGACATCGAAGAACATATGCAGAAATACCTGGATCAGGGCATGGATAAAAAAGAAGCGATGAAACAGGTAGCAAAAGACCGCGGAGTCGGAAAAAGAGATGTCTACCGGGAATTAGTTGACAGAGACAAAGCCTGAAAAGCAGAAGGAGGAAAGCTGTGAGTACGACATACGACACGTTAAATAATGTTCTGGTTCGATTGTTCCATGATATTATGACACTGGAAGAAAAAGCGATCCGGACGGGGGAATTCAGCGAGATCTCCAATAACGATATGCATATCATCGAGGCAATCGGCATTGATGAACCGCGAAATATGTCTTTCGTAGCCAAAAAACTTTCTGTTACGGTCGGAACGCTGACGATTGCGGTTAACAATCTTGTAAAAAAAGGTTATGTAAATCGTACACGCAGCGAAAAAGACCGAAGGGTCGTGCTGATTTCTCTTACCGAAAAAGGCCGGAGAGCATATGAGCATCATCGCCTCTTTCACGACAAAATGATCAAGGCGACGATTGCAAATATGAGTGAACAGGAAGAAGAAGTGCTGGCACAGGCACTCACCAATCTGATCGGCTTTTTTGAGCAGTATCAGCAGTAAACGACATTTTGACCTTTAGACCCTGATTGATGCCTACGAATTGCTCCGTTACAAAGTAACTCCCGCAATTCTATAAACATTCGGAATCCGCGTATTTACTGCGTAAATAGCTACTTCCTCATGTTTAGCGGGTCTCAAGTTCAAATGTCTTATCTTGCAAGCAAGAACGACATTTTGACTTTTAGACCCTGGCATCATGGAAATAACCGCAAAATTTATTATGATTTTTGCAGAACGTATTTATACAATACTGGAAATGGGCACGGACCTGTTTCCAGTATTTTTTTATGGAAATTTTTCAAAGAAAAAGAAGCACCTTCTTTTTTCAGGGCTGCCTGTTTTAAATCTTCAAAACAAAGATAGCCAACATAGTATTTCAGATAGTTTGCAGGAGCCTCCAAAATGGTGTTGAAAAAGGCATCGGCAGTCCCTTCTCCATTTAAGCCAAACTGCGAAAGAACCTTTGCCGTCTGCGGGCGGTCATATCCATAATAATGGATCAGAATATCAAGAAAAGAAGAGATGCCGAGGTTTAAAGAACGGTTCAGGCGATAGATTTCGGCAATGATATTATCAGAACATCCGTAAGAAAATGACTGCATTTCCACGTAGGTTGCCCAGCCTTCCACATAACCACCGAAATTTGTCAGACTGCGGACAGGGCGGATACCGGAGTCGTTCGAGAAAATCGTCTGGTACAGATGGCCCGGATAACCTTCGTGTGCAAGTGTCGAATAGAGATCCAGTCCACGGTAACCGATTTTCGGATTTATGTAGATGACATTCTGGTTGCGGTTGTCGAGCGGTGCGGTCAGATAAAAAGCCGGGCTTAAATAATCTTCCAGAGCTTTTTCAACGTATTTGACTTCGTATGTCACGTCCGCGATTTCCGGAAAATCCTCTGCCATTTTCCGTTTCAGATCATTCAGAATCTCCTTTGGATCAGAAGAAATCTGATCATTCACCGTTTTCAGCGTTTCATCCCCGGAATCGGAAAATAATTGTGGATTTTTCTGTGCGATCTGACGCAGCTTGTGGATATCTTTTACGAGCTGTGACTGGATTCTTTTAAAAATCGTTTCCACTCTGTCATAACAGCCGGTCGTGTCTTTGACAAGATAAGCATAATAATTTTTGCCATCCGGAAGATAACAAAGACCGAGAGCGTTTTTGCTGCTGTCTTTTAACGCAGAAATCCCTTTGGAAAGTTTCCGGTAAGTCGGGATAACATAGGAGGCAAGGGCTTTCCGATTCAAAGAGCAGTATTTCTCTTTTTCGGTTTCATTTAAAAAATCAAGAGAGGCGATGCGGCTGTCAAAAGTGGTAAACAGAATATTCTGATCGCCGGTCTTAAGAAAAGCATCGCACTGGTCGATCACGCCCTGAGCGACAGAAGCATCCATGAAAAGTCCAGCAGCTGATTTGGCACGTTCAAACTGCAGAATGCTGTCATAGTATTCCGGAAGCCCGGAAAGAAGAGCCAGATACGTTTCAATATCTTTTTTATTATGAAAACTGTATTCTGCAAGCAGAACCGGCAGCTGTGCCTGTGTGCCGAGAGACGGACCGAGCGGCTCATCGTAAAGCAGGTATTTTTCACCCTCTGCCTGTAACGAAAAAGCACTTGTTAAAATATCATAAGTGAGACGGTTTTTTGTGGAAAGCCAGTCTTTGGGAAACTTGAAAAGTTTTTCCAGATAAATATTCTGCTGTGAAAAAGAATCTGCGAGAACTTCCGGGTTCATGGAACCAAACGAAACATCCGGATCAGAAAGATTTAAAATTTCCGGGTTTTCCAGTGTATAGTGCAGATTTAAAGTATTTTCTGTAATTTCATTTCGAAAGACTGTATCACAGAAAGCGACAAAAGAATGATTGATTTCATAATAAAAAACAGAACAAAAGAGAAAGATAAGAGCAGGAAGAAAAGCAAGCAGAAGTTTGTGCCTGCGAAGTCTGGAAAGAAAGGAGGACATAGGCAGATACCTGAACTGTTTTTTACAGTGTACGTGCAGAAGGGAAAAAATATGTGCCATTAAGAAGCAATCTTTACAAACCATATCTGCTGTGATACAGTTATGAAAAAACAGGCAGGTGGTAAGAAATGAAGAGTTCAAAAAATGTCATCCTGATCGGCATGCCGGGTTCAGGAAAAAGCACCGTTGGTGTTGTGCTTGCAAAAGTACTGGGATATCGTTTTATTGATTCCGACCTGGAGATCCAGAGTCAGGAAGGAAAGAGGCTTCCGGAACTGATCGAAGAATTTGGTACGGAAGGATTTCTTGATATTGAAGCACGCGTCAATGCTTCCATTGAGGCAGAAAGATGCGTGATCGCAACCGGCGGAAGTGTTGTATACAGAGATTCTGCGATGCAGCATTTAAAAGAGATCGGAACGGTCGTTTATCTGAAACTGACCTGCGAGGAGCTGGAGGAGCGACTCGGTGACCTGCGGTGCAGAGGTGTCGCACTTCAGGAAGGCCAGACCTTGCAGAGCCTTTATGAAGAACGCATTCCACTTTATGAAAAATATGCTGATATCACCGTCGATGAAACGAACATGAGCGTGGAAGAGACGATGGAACAGGTGGTTTTGCGATATCGGAGCAGAAAATAGTGGTTGTTACAAGAATGTTACGGAGAATATAGCTAAAATCCACGGTTCCTGAAATGTATCTTCGTTGCTTTTTACTGAAATCTTAATTTTTGTTTACAAACACCAAGTTTGTGGTATAATAAAAATTATGATGTTAGGGGAATCGCTTTTTGTCCTCGGCACATATTCGCAGGTGTTTACGTCATTTCCGGACGTTTACAGAATTTCGTTAAAAAGTAAAAAAAGCAATTTGAAAAATGATGATAATGATGCAGAGCGGTAACGGATGCATCAGAGATAGAGAGTATATTTTAATAATAGAGGTGTCTATGGAACAGTATGTAATTAAAGGCGGCAATCCCCTGGTGGGCGAAGTTGAAATCGGCGGAGCGAAAAATGCGGCACTTGGTATTTTGGCAGCGGCGATTATGACAGATGAGACCGTGGTAATCGATAATCTTCCGGATGTCCAGGATATCAATGTCCTGCTCGAAGCGATCAGTGTGATCGGAGCCAGAGTTGACAGGATCAGCCGTCATAAAGTGGCTATCAATGGTTCTATGATCGGTCAGGTAAGTGTAGATTACGAGTTTATTAAGAAAATCAGAGCTTCCTACTATCTGTTGGGAGCACTTCTTGGAAAATATAAAAGAGCAGAAGTACCGCTTCCGGGCGGATGCAACATCGGCAGCAGACCGATCGACCTGCATCTGAAAGGATTCAAAGCACTGGGAGCGACAACGAGTATCCGAAACGGTTCCATCGTTGCAGAGGCAGAAAAGCTGAAAGGAACACATATTTATTTAGATATGGTTTCCGTAGGTGCGACGATCAACATCATGATGGCAGCATCTATGGCAGAGGGATACACGATCATCGAGAATTCAGCACGTGAGCCGCACGTTGTCGATGTGGCGAACTTCCTGAACAGCATGGGTGCCAATATCAAAGGTGCCGGTACCGATGTGATCCGTATCCGCGGTGTTCAGAAGCTTCACAGGGCAGAGTATTCCATTATTCCTGACCAGATCGAAGCCGGAACCTTTATGTTTGCAGCAGCAGCGACCAGAGGCGATGTCATGGTTAAAAATGTCATCCCGAAACATCTGGAAGCAACGACAGCAAAGCTTGTCGAGATCGGCTGTGAGGTAGAAGAATTTGACGATGCTGTGCGTGTGGTAGCATCCAAACGTTTAAATAGCACAAACGTCAAGACACTGCCGTATCCGGGGTATCCGACCGACATGCAGCCGCAGATCGTAGTTGCCCTGGCTTTGGCACACGGTACCAGTATTGTGACAGAGAGCATTTTTGAGAATCGTTTCAAATATGTGGACGAGCTTACCAGAATGGGTGCGACGATTAAAGTAGAAGGTAATTCTGCTATTATCTACGGAACCGATGGGTTTACAGGAGCAAGAGTCAGTGCACCGGATCTGAGAGCCGGAGCAGCACTGGTGATCGCCGGACTGGCAGCAGAAGGTGTCACCGTTGTCGATGATATTGTCTATATTCAGCGTGGATATGAGTGTTTTGAAGACAAGCTCCGCAGCCTTGGTGCTGAGATTGAACGAGTTAGCACCGAAAAGGAAATTCAGAAATTCAAACTGAGAGTTGGTTGAAAATTAAATAGCTTCTCTTATTCAGAGTGATGGAGATACATAGGATCTGTGAAGTCACGGCAACCCCTTAAAGGAAGGTGCCAACCTGAGCGAGTATTCGAACAATAAGAGGATTGAACTTATCATTGGAATAAGAGGTCCGCTTTTTGTGGACCTTTTTTCGTTCCACAGAAAAGCATTCTGTGGGATTATAAAAAGAAACCATGTAGTTTCATATTATCAGGAACTATAAAATTACCGATGTCAGAATTGTAAAAATTCCATACAGTTCAAAGGCATCATACATTCATTTATTAAAAAAGGAGAGACAAATGGAGAAATTATTATTTACATCCGAGTCTGTAACAGAAGGACATCCGGACAAAATGTGCGACGCGATTTCTGATGCGATTCTGGACGCACTGCTTGAGCAGGATCCGATGAGCCGTGTAGCATGCGAGACAGCAACAACAACCGGTTTGGTACTGGTTATGGGTGAGATCACCACAAAAGCATACGTTGATATCCAGAAAATCGTAAGAGATACGATCCGTGAGATCGGATACACCAGAGGAAAATATGGCTTTGATGCTGATACCTGCGGTGTGATCACAGCAATCGATGAGCAGTCCGGCGATATCGCTATGGGTGTAGACAAAGCACTGGAAGCAAAAGAACACAAGATGACCGATGATCAGATTGAGGCAATCGGTGCAGGTGACCAGGGTATGATGTTCGGTTTTGCAACAAACGAAACCGAAGAATACATGCCTTATCCGATCGCACTGGCACACAAACTGGCACGCCAGCTGACCAAGATCCGCAAAGACGGAACACTGCCTTACTTAAGACCGGACGGAAAAACTCAGGTTACCGTAGAATATGATGAAAACGGAAAACCGGCAAGACTGGATGCAGTTGTTCTGTCTACGCAGCATGATCCGGACGTAACACAGGAACAGATCCACGAAGACATCAAAAAACATGTATTTGATGCGATCCTGCCACAGGAACTGGTAGATGAGAACACCAAATTCTTTGTAAATCCGACCGGACGTTTCGTGATCGGCGGACCTCACGGAGACAGCGGACTGACCGGACGTAAGATCATCGTAGACACCTACGGCGGATATGCACGTCACGGCGGCGGAGCATTCTCCGGAAAAGACTGCACAAAAGTAGACCGTTCTGCAGCTTATGCAGCACGTTACGCAGCAAAGAATATCGTAGCAGCAGGACTGGCAGACAAATGCGAGATCCAGCTCTCTTATGCGATCGGTGTGGCACAGCCGACTTCTGTTATGGTAGATACCTTCGGAACAGGCAAACTTTCTGACGAAAAGATCACAGAAATCGTTCGTGAGAACTTTGATTTAAGACCGGCCGGCATTATCAAAATGCTGGATCTGAGAAGACCGATCTACAAACAGACAGCAGCTTACGGACACTTTGGACGCAACGATCTGGATCTGCCATGGGAAAAACTGGACAAGGTGGATGCACTGAAAAAATATCTGTAATCTGACTGAGGCAGACAGAATTATGTGTGGAGAAACGAAAAAGGAAAACAGCAATCAGAAACAATGTATCAAAATGGTAGGGAATATCGGGATTCTGTATGAGGATCCCTATATTCTCGTATGTCGCAAACCGGCAGGAGTTCCGGTTCAGAGTGCAAATTCCAGAGTCAAAGATATGGTCAGCATTCTGAAACTGTATCTTCTGGAAGAGTCCGGGAAACCGGGGGAGCCATATCTTGGAGTTGTGCATCGCTTAGATCAGCCGGTCCAGGGCGTGATCGTATTTGCCAAGACAAAACAGGCAGCAGCGAATTTAAGCAGTCAGATTGCAGACCGGAAGGGCAGCGGTCAGGTCGTGAAACGATATTGTGCAGTTGTGCGTAGAAATGCCGATGTATACAAAGAAACAGAAACAGCAGCAGAATATCAGGAACTGACGGATTATCTTCAGAGAGACCGCAGGACAAACACTTCTTATATTGTGCCAAAGGGAACGAAAGGTGCAAAAGAAAGCAAACTGCGTTATGCGATCCTGGAAGAAACAGAGGATCTCAGCCTGGTAGATATCGAACTTCTGACCGGCCGGCATCATCAGATCCGTGTACAGCTTTCCGGAGCGGGCATGCCGATTGCGGGTGATAAAAAATACGACGAAAAATCCGCAAAAACGACAGGAACACGCGAAAAAGAAACTCCGGCACTCTGTGCTTACAGCTTAAGTTTCCAGCATCCGAAAACCGGAAAACAGATGGATTTCACCGTTCTTCCGGAAGGAGGAGCGTTTGAAAAATTCCGCAAAGAATAGCAATATCCGGTAAAAACAGGATAACAGAATGAAAAAGATTATGTCGTACATACTAAATCCGATAAAAGCGGATAAGGAAGGTGCGGCGAAGATGAATACAAAAATCAGAAAAGCAATCGGAATTGTGGGAATCATAATGGCGGTATATATCATTTTTAAATATATATTCGTCTATGTGGCCCCATTTCTGGTGGCTTTTTTGATTGTAAGGATTTTAAATCCGGCTGCCATCCGTCTGCAAAAATATCCGTGTTTTCGGAAAGTAGGAAAAGGGAGTCTTTTGTTCTGCATGATGAGCCTGGTCCTTGGAATAACAGGCGTATGCATGTGGTTCCTCGGTGTGCGGCTGTTTGCACAGATTCGCAGCATTTTTCTGCATATTGATCAGTACGAGGCAAAGATGGAAACGATGATCGACGGATGCTGTGTGCTGCTCAATCAGAAATTCGGGATGAAAAGTGAGGCGATCAGAGAGATCGTCTACCAGAACATTGAAAAAATGTCGGAAAAAATACAGGCAGTCAATATCACGCAGGTTTTTCGATATTCCGTGCGGTATGCAGTCGTTGCCGCAGAATGGTTCAGTGTGCTCTTTGTGATTTTTGTGGCTGTCCTGCTGATCATCAAAGATTATGATGAAATCTGTCAGAAATTGCAGAAATACAGCACGTTTCGTCATCTGGTGCGGATTGGGGAACGTCTGTGGCAGATGGCGGGTCTGTGGCTTCGGGCACAGCTTCTGATCATGGCGGCAGTGATGGCAGAGTGCGTGGCAGGTCTGTGGGTTTTGCAGAATTCCTATGCCCTGCTGGTCGGGATCCTGATTGGTTTTCTGGATGCACTTCCGTTTATCGGGACAGGGACGATCCTGCTTCCGTGGGCGGCACTGGAACTGTTTCGTGGAGACTTCTTTCATGCCGCAGCTTACCTGACTTTCTTTCTCATTACCAACAGCACGCGGGATTTCCTGGAGCCACGGCTTTTAGGGGAAAAGCTGGGCGTATATCCCATTGTTATCGCAGTTGTAGTATATGTGGGGATCTGCATCTTCGGACCGACGGGAGTTTTGCTTGGTCCGCTGATGCTGCTTGTTATCAGAGAGGTGGTCAGGGAATGGCTGGAAGCGTAAAAAAACCTTTTCTATTTCCGGAAAAAATGGTATGATAGGCTTTGATAGTAACTGAGGGTTTGGAGAAGATGCAATGAATAAGAAAAAGAAGGTAAGGCACAGCGGAAAATTAAAATCCTATATGCAGTGGCCGGCAGTCGTGGCGGTCTTACTTGTGATGCTGGATATCCTGGTTTTTGCGATCGATGTGAAAGCAGGATTTCTGGTATTTTGTTTTACTGCCGCTTATTGGGTTCTGATGTCTGTTCTGATGCTGCGTTACCGTCCGTTTGTTCTCCGTGAGATGATTGCGTTTGCATCCCAGTATTCCCAGATCCAGAAAGGGATGCTGAAAAATTTTTCCATTCCGTATGCAGTACTCGATACGGATGGAAGAGTACTCTGGATGAATGATGCATTCTGTGATGTGACAGGAAAGGATTCCAGGTATCGGAAAAATATTTCAAACCTGTTTCCGGAGATTGATGCGTCTGCACTTCCGTGCAAAAAGGAAGAAACAGATGTGCAGATTTTTTATAATGAAAACGATTATCAGGCACATCTGCAGAAACTTTCAATGGGAGATCTCAACGAGGAAGTATCGATTGTGGATATTCCGCAGGAAGGGAATTATCTGATCGCACTGTATCTGTTTGACAATACGGAGCTGAATTATTACATCCGTCAGAATCAGGAACAGAAAATGGTTGCCGGACTGATCTACCTGGACAATTACGATGAAGTGCTTGAGAGCGTGGAGGAGGTAAGACGTTCCCTTCTGCTTGCCTTGATCGACCGTAAGATCAGCAAATATGTGGCGAATCTGGACGGTATCACAAAAAAACTTGAGAAGGACAAGTATTTTGTAGTTCTGAAATATAAGTCACTGGAAGAACTGGAAGCAAACCGTTTTTCCCTTCTGGAAGAGGTAAAGACGGTCAACATCGGAAACGAAATGAAGGTCACTTTAAGTATCGGTATCGGAGTGAACGGCAGTACTTATGCACAGAATTATGAGTTTTCAAGAATTGCCATTGAGCTTGCTCTTGGACGCGGCGGTGATCAGGCAGTCGTAAAAGATAACGATAAAATTTCTTACTACGGCGGCAAGTCCCAGCAGATGGAAAAGAGCACGCGTGTAAAAGCAAGAGTAAAGGCACATGCACTTCGCGAATTTATCGGAAGCCACGAAGATGTGGTCATCATGGGACACAAGATCACGGATATCGATTCTTTCGGAGCAGCCGTCGGCGTATGGCGTGCGGCAAGGATTCTTGACAAAAAAGCCCATATTGTTCTCGGAGATATCAATGGATCGATCCGTCAGTGGGTGAATCTGTTCCTAAATGACAAAGAATATCCGGAAGATATGTTTGTGACACATGAGCAGGCGAGAAAGATCGTGGATCACGACACCGTTGTGGTGGTTGTTGACACGAACCGTCCAAGCATGACAGAGTGTTCCGAGATCCTGAATCAGACCAGGACAATCGTTGTGCTTGACCATCACCGCCAGAGCAGCGAAGTGATCAAAAATGCGGTTCTGTCCTATATCGAGCCGTATGCATCATCCGCATGTGAGATGATTGCAGAGATTTTGCAGTACTTTGCAGATGATATCCGTCTGAAAGGAAAAGAAGCAGACTGTATTTATGCAGGTATTATTATTGATACCAACAATTTTATGGCGAAAACAGGGGTCCGCACCTTTGAAGCGGCAGCATTCTTACGCAGATGTGGAGCAGATGTGACGCGTGTCCGCAAGATGTTCCGGAATGACATGAGTTCCTATAAGGCGAGAGCAGAAGCGGTTCGCCACGCAGAAGTATTTGAGCAGTATTATGCGATCAGCTGCTGTCCGAGTGAGGATCTGGAAAGCCCGACTGTAGTCGGTGCTCAGGCCGCAAATGAACTGCTGAACATTGTCGGTATCAAGGCTTCTTTTGTATTGACAGAATACAAAGAGCGTATTTATATCAGTGCACGAGCCATCGATGAGGTCAATGTGCAGATCATTATGGAGCGTCTCGGCGGAGGCGGTCATCTGAATATCGCCGGGGCACAGCTGGACGGAGTGACACTTGAAGAAGCAAAAGATAAGCTGAAAAGTACGATAAGAACGATGATAGAAGAAGGAGCGATTTAAATGAAAGTTATTCTTGTAGAAGATGTAAAAGCACTTGGAAAAAAAGGTGAAATGGTAAATGTAAGCGATGGATATGCAAGAAATATGCTGTTCCCGAAAAAACTTGCACTGGAAGCAAGTGCAAAGAACATCAATGATCTGAAACTGAAAAAAGCACACGATGAAAAAGTTGCAAAAGAACAGCTGGCAGACGCAAGAGCATTTGCAGAAGAACTGGCAAAGGCACAGGTAAAAGTTTCTGTAAAAGTAGGCGAAGGCGGAAAAGTATTCGGTTCTGTTTCCAGCAAAGAAATTGCAGAAGCTGCAAAAGCACAGCTTGGATATGATATCGATAAGAAGAAGATCCAGATGAAAGATCCAATCAAGGCAGTCGGCACAACAAGCGTTGCGATTAAGCTGCATCCGAAGGTAACAGCAGAGCTGAAAGTCGTAGTAGAAGGTATTTAACAGGGGGCATAAAAATGGAAGAAGCACTGATCAAGCGGGTATTGCCCCACAGTGTTGAGGCAGAGCAGTCTGTAATCGGTGCTATGCTCATGGATCAGGAAGCCATCATCAAAGCCTCCGAGATCATAAGCGGAGACGATTTCTATCAGCATCAGTACGGCATTGTTTTTGATGCGATCGTAGAGCTTTATAATGACGGCAAACCGGTAGATCTGATCACGCTGCAGAATCTTCTGCGTGAAAAAGACGTACCGCCTGAGATCAGCAGTCTGGAGTTTGTCAAAGATCTGCTGACTTCTGCACTGACCTCTACAAATGCAGATGCCTATGCACAGATTGTACATGAAAAGGCAGTTCTGCGAAAACTGATCAAAGTCAATGAACAGATCGCAAATGACTGCTACAGCGAAAAAGAAAAACTGGAAGATATTCTGGAATCAGCAGAAAAGCGGATTTTTGATATTGTTCAAAAACGAAATTCCGGAGACTTTGTGCCGATCAAAGATGTCGTGTTGCGGGCACTCGACCGGATTGAAGCGGCATCGAGAAACAAAGGAAGCGTGACCGGAATCCCGACCGGATTTATTGATCTGGATTACAAGACAACCGGTATGCAGCCTTCCGACCTGGTACTGATCGCAGCTCGTCCTTCCATGGGAAAGACCGCATTTGTACTGAACATAGCCCAGTATATGGCATTTAAGAAAAATTATACGGCAGCGATCTTCAGTTTGGAAATGTCAAAAGAACAGCTGGTCAACCGACTGTTCGCACTCGAATCACAGGTAGATTCACAGCAGCTTCGTACCGGAAATCTGAGCGATGATGACTGGGCGAAACTGATCGAAGGAGCCGGGATCGTTGGACGTTCCAACCTGATCATCGATGACACGCCTGGTATTTCCGTTGCGGAGCTTCGCTCCAAATGCCGCAAATACAAAGCAGAAAAAGGTCTGGATGTCATCATGATCGACTACCTGCAGCTGATGACAGGAAGCAAACGTGCAGACTCCAGACAGCAGGAGATTTCCGATATTTCGAGATCCTTAAAAGAGATTGCCAGAGAGCTTCAGGTTCCGGTGCTTGCACTTTCTCAGCTGAGCCGTGCAGTAGAGCAGAGACCGGATCACAGACCGATGCTTTCCGACCTGCGAGAGTCCGGTGCGATCGAGCAGGATGCCGACGTTGTAATGTTCCTTTATCGAGATGATTATTACAATAAAGATTCCGAGAAAAAGAACATTGCAGAAGTCATCATAGCCAAACAGCGTAATGGTCCAATCGGTACGGTAGAGCTTGCATGGCTGCCAAACCTCACCAAATTTGCAAACTTAAAAAAATAACGCCGGGAGTTTCCGGGATGAAAAAGGTGTCGCTTTTTGCGATATCTTTTTTACGTTTTTGAGAAAGAAATATGTTACAATCATATGAGAATGCCAGGGTACAAATTCGTTGGCATTCTCATGTAAATATGCCAGGGTCAAACTCGCAGGCATCAAAAAGGGACAACGTCCAAAAACATAAGTAATGATTCAATACAAATGGAAGCAGTTACTTTAACTGGTTTTGCATTGTAATTGCGAAAGTATTGAACGGTTACAATATTGGGAGGTAGAGGATGAGCGAGATCAGATACATGATTTCCGATGCTGCCAGACAGGCAGGGGTGGAGGCACATGTACTTCGAAGCTGGGAAGAAGAGCTGGACATCAAAGTGGGCAGAACGGAACTTGGACATCGCTACTATACCGATAAAACGATCTATATCATGAAGAAAGTCAAAGAACTGCGGGACAAAGGATTTCAGCTCAAAGCGATCAAGGTGCTGATTCCGGAAATACAGAAAAAAGCAGAAGAAATAACGGAAATCGCAGAAGAGAAAAATGCAGTAATGAAAGACACAGCAACAAAAACTGAAAAAGCAGAACATACAGAAAAAACAGATTCGGATGCGAATTTAAAAGACAGCACACAGGAAGTCCCGAAACCACAGACCATACTTCCGTTTGTAGATTCACTGGACAACCTGGAAAAATTTCAGGACATTGTCGGTGATATCATGAAACGTGCTCTTCAGGAAAATAATGTGGAGCTGGAAAATCGGATTGCAGACAGTGTTTTAAAAGAAATGGAGATCCTGATGAAGATCCAGGAAAAAAGAGAGGAAGAACGTTACCGAAATCTGGATGAAACCATTCGCTCCTTTCAGCATAACCGGCAGATGGTGGCAGCGACAAGAGAGAAGGAAAGCCATAAAAAATGGTTTCGGATTTTTAAATAAAAAGAAAATAGAAAAACAAGGGGAGCTGCTTACGCAGCTCCCCTTGCTTTTATAAAATTTTTTAATTATTCACCTGCTACGATAGCACCTGTAGGACATTCTCCTTCACATGTACCGCAATCCAGACATGCATCTGCATCGATTACGTATTTGCCATCGCCTTCGCTGATAGCTTCTGCCGGACAGGCTTCTGCACATGTACCGCAAGCTACACATTCATCTGTAATAACGTATGCCATGATAAAACCTCCTTATTTTTATGAAATATGTTTTCAACAGGATTCGGCTCTCCGAATCTTTATCCCATTTTAATACATAAGTCTGGAATATACAAGAGGTTTTTTCTATGCCTTGCATAAAGTACAAAAACATATTATAATCAACCTGTCAAAAGAAATCAGGTACAGATTTTTATGAGAAATTTAAGTCTGTACAGAATGATAAAGGAGGAAAATCATGCAGAAAATAACCAAGGATATGATTATCGGCGATATTTTAAGAATGGATCCTGAAATGGCAGGCGTACTGGTAGCAGGCGGCATGCACTGTATTGGATGCCCATCCGCACAGATGGAGACCATCGAAGAGGCAGCTCTTGTTCATGGTATCGAGCCGGATCTGCTGGTAGCAAGAGTAAATGCATTTGTTGAAAGCAAACAGGCATAAACAGACAGCAAAAGTGGATTGTGAATATCCATTAAAAAATAAAAAGCGTTTCCACCAGGATTTCCCAGGCGGAGACGCTTTTTCTACACTCTATTTCCGTTTGCAGCGAATCGGTTCAGAAACTCTGACTATCGATTTCATATCGATCAGATCAATGCAAGCTTCTGCAGAGCCTCATCCGCAACGATACATTCCAGATGCTCTTCAAAGAACGCTTCGTTGCCCGGTGTGTATTTCAGGCTGGAAGCATACTCAGAAAGGGTATTGCAGACTTTATTAAACTCTTCTGGTGTGTGTGCAGATTTGCTGAGTGTCAGCAGATACTCACGGCCTTCCGGATTCTTATAGAGCGTGTTGTAACCCTGGTAAGAATTTTGCAGAATGTGTGCTGCACGGATCACAGTGTCCAGATCGCGGAAACGGTAAAGTTTCGTCAAATGAAAGGATTCCGGATTGATCTCCGGTTTTGCAGGAGTCTTTTCTTTCTTTTCAGAAGTTTTTGCTGCTGCATTTTCAGCCATCTTTCTTGCCTCGTGGATCTTATTGAAAAGATTCAGGATATCATCGGCTCCTTCAAGAGGTGCCGGTGCCGGCGGAGTGATGTTGTTGTTCTCTTCGCCATTTGACGGTGAAAATTTTGCAAAACGTGTATCAAGTTCTTCCGGATCTTCCACCTTGGTAACGATCAGAATTACAGAGTCGGAAGAAATCGGGATCGCTTCTATCATCAAAGGAATGTCATTTGCTTCAAAACCAAATTCGTATGCGGCCTGCTGCATCATATCACGAAACAGCAGCTTTGCTTTTTCTGTGCCGTAAGCAAGTTCACTGAGCTTGATCTCACGGTCTGCCAGATCCTGACGTGTAAGCGTGCAGCGAATCTGATTATCGTTGATTTTTTCTATCTTCATATTATCACATCCTATCTATGATATGTTAACCTTTTATTGGAATTACTATGATTATGATATTGATTAAGGTTAAAAGATGCCATAAAACCACTCCTGTGCAAGCACATTGTGTCTTCAGACTTTTGACCCTAGCATCTTATTATCTTATAATTATATCTGCATACTATCAAAAAGTAAAGTAGATTGCCAGTGTAAAATTATAAAAAGAGTGTAAAAACATCTTGCATTTTTCAAACATAAAGTATATAATAATCAATGTGAGGATGAAACAATGCTTTAAGCAACATCAAAAATCAAAATGAATAAGAAAGCGAATTCTGTCGCTTTTTATTATCTTATGCGGGATTCTCCGCAATATTCCAAAAAAATGATTGTACCTCCATAAAGCAATATTGAGCTTAAAAGATGCCATGTAAACTCTTTGGTACTTTGCATTCGTACAATGAATGTTATCTGGTATCCTGAAGTACTGTTGATCGGAACAAAAAAGAACGTACTGCACTTTGCAAAAGAATAGAAAAAGGCTTGAATGTTTCTGATTTACAGATTTCGTATACGGTGTTGTTTTCGTGTCAGCAATGCTGACCGGAATTGCATGTCAGGCAGCAGCCTTATGTGTATTCGATTTAAATTCTCACGATAATGTCAGCAGAATCTTTAAGTTTAACAAGAGGGGGTGGAACTATAGGCAGCAGAAAAAAACGGAAACATCGACTGCAAAAAGAATTAAATGCATATGCCAGAGCAGGCATGAAGCTGTGGTTGAATGGAAAGCCAAGTACACCTTCGGATATCATGCACCAGTGCATGATCCGGGAAGAAGAGGAGTATATGAGAGATTTTGTAAGCGATGATGACGATCACATTATAGGAATCGGATTCGACTATATAAAAAAGAAAGAGGTCTGATGACAAATCCCCATAGTACAGAAGACAACCATACAGGTCGAAGGATTATAAAAAATGTAGACTTAAGTCATCTTTCGTTCATAAATCTATGATACACTGAATCAAAACGATGTATTCCGTTGTAAAAACGATGTTGCAGTATGCGAATACTGAGGCGGATTGTGGGAGTGCACCGCACGGAACAATCCGCAGGCATCATAGTATGGAGGTACAATGAATGAAGAAAAAGAAAAGTCCTGTGAAGGTCGTAGTGCCGCTGATCCTGGCGGTGGCTGCGGCAGGCGTAGGATATAAAGTTGTAAATCGATATATCCCATCCAAAGAAGTGATGGATGGCAATGAATATTTTGGCACTTCCGGAGGGGAGGATGCAGCAGTCGTACTTCCGGACCGTCTGGAACAGGGGAAAGCACTTGTGAAGGATGGCACGGCATATGTAGAATATGCGACTGCAAAAGAAAATCTGAACGATCATCTTTATAAAAGCGATGAAGAACAGCAGGTCATACTGACAACGGCAGTGGATATTATCAAACTTCCGTATGACAGCAATGAATATACAACGCTTACCGGAAATGGCAGCATGCCGTATCAGATCGTTGTTTCGCAGGATGGAAATGTCTATATTGCACTGGATTATCTGGCACAGTATACAGCACTTCAGTATTCGGTGGAGCAGGAACCGCTTCATATTATTATAAACAATCAGTGGGGAACGAAAACCTTTTCGGATGTGATAAAAGAAGAAAGCGTACGTCTGGATGCAGATATTAAAAGTCCGATTCTAAAAAAAGAAGCGACCGGAGATAAAGTGACAGTTCTGGAGCAGGAAGAAGAGTGGACAAAAGTTCTGACTGCGGATGGATATATTGGCTATATGAAGAGCAAAAAGCTTTCTGACAGCTACGAAGAACAGGTCACCAGTGATTTCCGGGCGGCAGAGTACACCAGCATACATAAAGATTATGACATGAATCTTCTCTGGCATCAGGTGACGAGCCAGGATTCAAACGATGCACTTGCAGCGGACATTCAGGATGTAAAAGGGGTCAATGTCATTTCACCGACTTGGTTTTCTATCAGCAGCAACGATGGAGATATTTCTTCTCTTGCAAGCAGTGACTATGTAGATACCGCACATCAGAATGATATGGAAGTCTGGGGACTGATGGACAATTTCAGTACGGATATTGATACCGACACTGTGCTTGGCACTACCACATCCAGAGAGAATCTGGAAGGACAGCTGATTACCGAAGCACTCAACTATCAGCTGGATGGCATTAATATCGATATCGAATCCTTACCGGAAGAAACTTCCGAAAGCTATGTGCAGTTTATGAGAGAACTCTCTGTAAAGTGCAGGAATAATAATCTTGTACTTTCGGTGGATGTCCCGTCGCCATACAGTTTCAATGAACATTACAGCCAGAAAGAGCTTGGCGAAGTCGTAGACTATGTGATCATTATGGGCTATGATGAACACTATGTCGGCTCCGATGCCGGTTCCGTGGCATCCCTTTCCTATGAAAGAGACGGCATTACCGGAACACTGGAAAACGTTCCGAAAGAAAAGATCATCAGCGGTATTCCGTTCTACACGAGATTATGGAAGACCAATGCTTCCGGTGAAGTAAGCAGTGAGGCGATCGGCATGGATAAAGCAGACCAGATCTTGTCCGATTACAAGGTGACTGCCGGATGGAGCAGCGAGACATCACAGGATTATGCAGAGTTCACAGATGAAGATGGCAATTTCTGTCAGATCTGGCTGGAAAACGAAGCATCGATCGAAGAGAAGATGAAACTTGTGCAGGAATATGGTCTGGCCGGAGTGGCAGAGTGGAAGCTTGGATTTGAAAGATCATCCATATGGGATGTAATAGCGAAATATGTGAATTAGATCATGATTCTGCTTCAAAGTCAGGTTTGGCTGCGAGGCGGAAACATTGCAAAAAATAAGAAAAAATACTTGCCTGTCTTGCAAAAATATGATAAAATCAAAAATTGTGAGTGGCTGCAGACAAGCAGCCATTTTGAAACATTGAATTCCTTGCTCACGAAGGTAATAGTGGGCCAGAGACCATAAGGAGGTGCGAAGAGCATGAACAAATACGAATTAACCGTTGTTGTTAACGCAAAAATTGAGGATGACGTAAGAGTAGCAACTGTAGAAAAAGTAAAAGAATACGTTGCACGTTACGGCGGAACAGTTACTAATGTTGACGAATGGGGTAAAAAGAGATTAGCTTACGAAATCCAGAAGATGAAAGAAGGATTCTACTATTTCATTCAGTTCGAAGCTGATGCTACAGCTCCGGCAGAAATCGAAAGACATGTCCGTATCATGGAAAATGTTATCAGATATTTATGCGTAAGACAGGAAGCATAAATAAGGAGATTTAGAATGAATAAAGTTATTTTAATGGGACGTTTGACCAGAGATCCGGATGTTCGTTATTCCGCAGGGGAGAGCGGCACATCAGTTGCAAGATATACATTGGCTGTAGATCGCAGATTCAACAAACGCGATGGCGAAGCAACCGCTGATTTTATCAGCTGTGTAGCGTTCGGACGCAGTGCAGAGTTTGCGGAGAAGTATTTCCATCAGGGACTGAAGGTAGTCGTTACAGGTCGTATCCAGACAGGAAGCTATACCAACAGAGATGGCAACAAGGTTTACACTACAGATGTAGTAGTAGAGGATCAGGAGTTTGCTGAAAGCAAAGCTGCGTCTCAGGCAAATGGAAATAACTATACACCTGCAAGACCGGAACCGAGTGCAGCCAGCGGCGATGGATTTATGAATATCCCGGACGGTATTGACGAAGAATTACCGTTTAACTAGACATTAAAGGAGGTTTACAGCAATGGCTTACAATAAATCTGAAAGACCAGATTCTCCGATGAAGAGAAGAGGCGGACGCAGAAGAAAAAAAGTCTGCGTTTTCTGTGGTAAAGAAAACAACGAAATCGATTACAAGGATGTAAACAAACTGAAGAGATATGTCTCTGAAAGAGGAAAAATCCTTCCGAGAAGAATCACAGGAAACTGTGCAAAACATCAGAGAGCTCTGACAGTAGCTATCAAGAGAGCACGTCACATCGCTCTTATGCCATACGTTCAGGACTAATCAAAATTTGAGAATATAAAGATTATAAAAAGAGCGGCGAACCTTTCTATAGCATGCAAGTGCTGTAGGAAGGTTTTTTTTGCTGGACAAAACAGTAAAAATATAGTAAAATTGAATAATCACAGGAGGGAAAATAAGGAGGAAACTATGAAAAAGAACGAAAAAAGAAAACTGTGGAAACAGGGGCTTGGAACAGCTCTTGTTTGTGGTCTTGCAGTAGCTGTGTTTCCGGCAGCGAAAGCAGACGCAGCAGACTTGCTGAAAGCAGGTCCGATCAACACGACAGCAGAGCATGTAACACAGAACCAGCCGTTTGCAGAGAGAACAGCGGGAAGTCAGTATTTCCGTATCCCGGCATTTATCGTTACGCAGAAGGGAAATCTTCTGGCAGCAGCGGATGCGAGATATTCTACAACCGGTGACGGCGGCGGACTGGATACGATCGCTTCTGTATCAACCGATAATGGTAAGACCTGGAATTATTCATTCCCGCTGTATTTTCCGGACAGCGATGGTTATATCGGCAATACGGCAACTACGATCATCGACCCGGCACTGGTACAGGGAAAAGACGGAGAAATTTATTGTATTGCCGATGTAAACCCAACCGGCGTAACGACAATGGGCGGTTATAAAGCTCCGGGAGAAGGAACCGGTTATGTTAAAGTAAACGGAAAAGATTATCTGGCAGTAACGGATAATTATGACAATGTAAACACACAGCCAAAAGATGACGATGCCACAACTTATGCTTATTATGTAGGGGACTGGGATGAGAACGGATATGCAAAAATTTTAAAACGATCCGATCATTCGGAAACAGGATATGGCGTGGATAAGTGGTACAACCTGTATAAAGTAGAAAATGGAGAGTATAAAGATACCCTGACACAGAAACAGGTTAATTCCAATACGGATATTCAGCAGAATATTTTCTATAAAGGATCTGCATTGCATGTATACAATACCGGATATATGATGTATGCAAAAACATACGATGATGGATTTACCTGGACAGATCCGGAAATCCTGAATCCACAGATCAAACGTCCGACAAAAGAGACAGCACTGCTGGTATCTCCGGGGCAGGGGGTACTGACTTCAGATGGTACGATCGTCATTCCATTCTATGATCATGGCGATGGGGAAGAAAATGCAAGCATTATCTGGTCTGATGATAATGGAAAAACATGGGAAAGATCCAATGACGTACCAGGAGCAGCCGCAGGTGGTTACTGGTCATCCGAAAGTGAAGTCGTAGAGCTTTCAGACGGAACATTGCGTATGTTCTTCAGAAGCGGACAGGGAGTGGTCTGCTATTCAGATGCAGTAAGAAATACATCCGGTGATTATGTATTTACAAAGCCGGTCAAGACAGGCGTTTCTTGTACATCAACCTGTAATGTGACAGCGATCAATTATTCTAAAACGATTGATGGAAAACAGGCAATCCTGGTAGCTGCCCCGGGCGGAAGTGGACGAGCAAACGGTAAAATATTTACATTTCTGGTAGAAGAAGACAAGACGCTGACTTTAAAAAACAGCTATTCAGTAAACAGCGGCACTTATCAGTATTCCTGTATGTCAGAGCTGAAAAACGGAACGGTAGGACTTCTCTGGGAAAATGGCGGAGGAAGCATACGCTATGATAATTATGATATCGCCCAGCTTGCGGCAGATGGTTATATAAATGATTTAGAGCTTGGCGTAGAACTTACTAGAAATGAAACTTATACAAGGTCTTACCAGGTGGCAGAAGAACATAAAACAGGTATTACGACGGAAGCAGATCAAAAGGTTGCAGATGTAAATTATGCAAAAGTAGATGGTGTAGAAAAAGAAGTTGTGCCGATGTATGCACATATAGCAAACAATAATTCTGACCTGAGCAGTTTTGCAGCAAAAAATGATATATCACTGAATCTGACAGATGCAGAGTTTACCTTTACTTCAACCGGAACAGCAAATGTGTATGCAGTATATAATGAAAATAAAAAGGTATATCTCACCAATGAAAGCGGTGCAAATTCATTTTTCAGTGCAGCAGCAAAAAATAATATGCTGGTAACGCCGACAGATGGCAGTGATACTTTCCGTATCTGCAAAGAAAACGGAGAACGATATGTAATTTTCTATTATACAAACATGGACTTCAACGCAAACAGACTCTATAATGCAAGCTTTACAGATGGGACCTATGAGGTGGTTCTGCTTGAGAAAAAGGACAAAGCAGAAGCAGGAGATATTGTTCCGGGATATCAGAGAGTATCAAAAGTTACTTCCGGTAAAAAATATCTGATCGCCAATATCTTTAATAAAGACAATAAAGACCATGTTATTGTTCTCTACCCAACGAATGGAACAGGAAATCAGACAAAACTTCTTGGAGCAGCAGAGAAACGAATAACACCGACGGAAGCAACCGTGACAATCAAAGCAAACGAGATCGGAAGAACCACAACGGTGATTGACGGTGTGACATACAATATCGTATGCGATGAGCCGGCAGCAGTAAACGATAAAGCGATCTTAAGTACCGATGCACAGGTTGCAGAGAGAACTTATCTGGAAAAAGATTATCCGGAAGGAACTTTTGCCAAGTCCGGTATCGCAGAGGCAATCGCAAAAGCAAAAGAAGTTGCACAGAAAGAAAAAGTAACCAAACTGGAAATCAAAGAAGCAGACGATGCTTTAAAGAAAGCACTGGGCAAACTCGATGAAGTAAAAGCCTCCGGCAAAACAGAAGTACAGACAAAGATTGCACAGGCGGCAGAAAAGAAAGAAGCAGATTACACAAAAGAAAGCTGGGCAAATTTTGCAAAAGCAAAGAGTGCTGCAGAGACAGTAAATGCTTCTGAAACAGCAACTGCAAAACAGCTGAAAGATGCTGCAGATGCATTAGACATCGCCATGAAAGCACTGGAAGCAAAGAAACCGGATAATAATAACGACAACAACAACGGTAATAATGGAAATAACAACAGCCAGACCCCGGCAATCGGCAGCGTGATCGCAGATGCATCCGGTATCTTTAACTACAAAGTTACCGGAAATGATACGGTTGAAGTGAAAAACATGACTGCAAAAGGCAAAGCAAAGAGCAGCGTGAAAATCGCAAAAAACATCAAAGCAAACGGTAAAACTTATAAAGTAACCGCTATTGCAGCCAATGCCCTGAAAGGCAATAAAAAAGTAACTTCCGTAAGCATCGGCAGCAACGTAGAAAAGATCGGAAAGAAGGCATTTGCAAATTGCACGAAACTGAAAACCGTTACGGTAAACGGAAACAAACTGAAGACCATCGGACAGAGTGCTTTCTCAGGAGATAAGAACTTAAAGGCCGTAAACCTGAAGAAAGTAAAAACACTGAAAACCGTTGGAAAATCAGCATTTAAGGGCGTTTCAAAGAAGATAACGGTTAGAGTGCCAAAGAACAAAAAAGCAGCTTATGTAAGAATCTTCAAAAAAGGCGGGATCGCAGCCAATAAAATTAAATAATGAAAAAACAATTTATAGTAATAGTGTTAGTGGTTCTTGTAAGTTTAGTTGTTGATTATGGAATAAGGGGATATTATTATCCTCAAAAAGATGATTTTGAATCAAGTGGTACTGGATGGATCCTTGAAAAAGGAGCACCGGAAGCTTTTCTGTAAAAGTCAAATAAGCAACAGACAGAAAGCAGAAAACCGTAAGCGAGAGGAAACATAAAAATGTGCAGGCAGAGGAAAACTCAAAGCCTGCACATTTTTTGAAATTTAACCAAATCAAGGAAGTAGCAAAGCGGATTGCGAATATCCGCTTGATTTGATAAAAATAATTGGTTTCAGAATTCAGGTTAAAAATTGAAGACTAATTAAAACTGCGTGGATCCGGATATTTATCAGGAGAAGTACTATATCCATTCTGATATTTAACGGTCATGTAAATTGTTTCATCGCCGTTTTCGATTTTTACATAGCAGACATTGTCCTTGTCGAATTTGTCGGTGATCTCTATTTTCTGATTTTTATAATAAATCCATACACTGCCATCATTGAGATATTCTACGTCCGGTGCGTTCAGTTCCTCCATAATTTCGTCTTCGGTCAGAGGACGTTCGTTTCCGTCTGCATCGAAGGCAACACCGCCTCCGCCCTGAGTGACGGTGTTTCCGTCGGTATCTTTGTATTCAAGAGAATAAGAACCGTTGTCGGTATTTAAATCAAAAGTGGCACTTGTCTGGTCACCGTGCATCCAAAGCTGGATAGTTCGCTGGATTCCGCCGACATTTGCTGCGTAAGCCGTTCCTGTTCCGCCAACGATCACGCAGACTGCGATTGCAGCCGCCGCAAGTTTCATTTTCTGCTGTTTTTTTAATTTTGCCATATATTTGACCTCCCCTTCAGAGATATCGGAGGTATGCAAAACCGAAAAGGCCTGTTTGTATTTTTCTTTATTCGTCATTTTCCCATTCCTCCTTCAGTGCTGTTTTCAGAAGAGAGCGTCCGCGTGACAGGCGTGTTTTTACGTTGCTTTCCGAGAGCTTTAAAATATCGGCGATTTCCCTGACGGAATAATCTTCATAATAAAATAAATGAATAACGATGCGATATTTTTCGGGAAGTTTCAGAACTTCCTCGAATAAATTCTCAGATTCCGGATTTTCAAAAGTTAACGTTTCTATATAATCCTCCAGCGAACGTCTGTTACGCCGCCAGAAAGCAAGCGTTGTATTTTTCGCTTTATTGATCACGATACGGATCAGCCACGCACGGATATGCTGCTCATCTTCAAAATCTTTGCTTGTCGTGTAATACTGGATCAATGTATCCTGAACAACATCTTCTGCATCTGCCTGATTTTTACAGATGTTAAAGGCGATGGCGTAGAGATTGTTCTGATAGCGTTCGATCAGTTCCTGTACAGGTTGTCTCATGAGTACTCCTAAAATATAAAATTTGATGTAACTGTTCAGAGCCAACCTCCAAAATGCTACGCATTTCGTCGGTGTGGCGTATCCGCCAAATAAAATTTCAAAAACAGTTTTAAAAATGCAAGCATTTTATACCTGTTTTTTGAAATTTTGCTTGGCTCTGAACAGTTACAATTTGATAACAATTCATTGCAGATTGAAGTATTTGCTGCCTGAATCGTAAAAATTGCAAGTCCTTGATCAAGGTGCTTTCAATTATAATACAAATCAGCAGGGAAAAAGGTTACAAAAAAGTATTTTCGTTTTTCAGAGAAAACGATATAATAGAAACAGTATCTTTTTCATGTGTGAATGAAGGGGATAAATCTGTAAAAGAAAAGAGCCGGTGTACACGTTATGCCGGGTGTTACGATCGGAAACAATGTTGTGATCGGCGGCGGAAGTGTTGTCGTGAAAGATATTCCGGATAATGTGGTAGCAGTTGGAAATCCGGCGAAGGTGATCAAGACACTGGATGCAGAGAAGTTCAGAAAAGAACCTTCTGATTTACAGAAATAAGAATTTTTGATAAGATTAAGTCAGCAGAGAAAAGGGGATTTTCGGGGGAATTGATATGGGAATGTTTTTAAACAGTATTGAGCCATATGATAAATACAAAACAATTACGAAAGGTCTTTATTTTGTAGACAAAACAGAGCTGCTGGAAGAATTAATACCGGCTCTGGAACAGGAACAGAGATTTTTCTGTATCACAAGACCAAGGCGTTTTGGAAAAACGGTTATGGCGAATATGATAGCATCTTTTTTTGAAAAATCGGAGGGCGGTTCTGATATTTTTGACAGACTTAAAATTTCAGAATATCCAAAATATAAAGAGCATTTAAATAAACATGATGTGGTATATATTGATTTCAGTGAAATGCCGAAAGAATGTGATAGCTATAAAAAATATATTTCTCGCATTGAAGAGGGAATATATTATGATTTAAGAGAAAAATATTCGGATTTGTATTTAAAGCAGGAAGATGCTATATGGGATATTTTTTCGAAAATATTCAATGAAACAAAAAAGAAATTTATTTTTGTTATGGATGAATGGGATGCGGTATTTCACATGTCATTTATGACAGAAAAGAACAGAGAAGACTATCTGCTTTTTTTGAAATTATTATTAAAAGGACAGAGTTATGTTGAGCTTGCCTATATGACAGGGGTGTTGCCGATTGCAAAATATTCCGACGGATCGGAATTGAATATGTTTCTGGAATATAATATGGCAACACGTATTCGTTTCAGTGAGTATTTTGGATTTTCAGATGAAGAAGTAGATAAGTTGTATGAAAAATATCTTCAGAATACAAAAAAGCCTCAAATTGACCGAGAGGGCTTGAGGGAATGGTATGACGGTTATCACACAGCATCCGGTCAGAGATTGTATAATCCGCGTTCGGTTGTATGTGCATTGTCCGATAATCAGCTGTCAAATTACTGGGTCAGCTCAGGAAAATATGATTCCGTGTTCAGCTATGTTAAAAACAATATAGATGACGTACAGGAAGATCTGGTTCTCATGTTTGCAGGAGAAAAAATACCATCGGGTATTGAGGAATATGCAGCAACGGCACAGCAGCTCGATACAAAGGAAGAAATATATTCGGCGATGGTTGTTTATGGGTTATTGACGTATGATAATGGCTGCGTGTTTATTCCAAATAAAGAGTTACAGGGAAGCTATGCATCTATGATGAAAAAGGAAAAATCCCTGGGATATATATACAGACTTGCAAATATTTCTAATAAAATGTTACAGGCGACTTTAAATAAAGATACAGATACTATGGCTGAAATTTTGCAATATGCACATAATACGGAAACGCCAATCTTATCTTATAATAATGAGGTGGAATTATCGGCGATTGTAAATCTGGTTTATCTTTCTGCAAGAGATTTTTATAGGATAGAAAGAGAAGATAAAGCTGGAAAAGGATTTGAGGACTTTATTTTTTATCCTGTCAGATATGAAGATAAGGGCATCATATTGGAATTAAAAGTGGATCAGACACCAGAAGAAGCTATCAAACAGATTAAAGAAAAAGATTATATATTACGTTTCAAAGGAAAACTGGGAGAACACAGACAATACCCGCAAAATATTCTGGCAGTGGGGATTTCATATGATAAAATAACAAAAAAACATACCTGTAAAATAGAAGAATTATTAATAAATAGCTAAGTAAAAAAGGAAGAAAAAGTGAGGTATGAATCAGATTTATCGATATTATGGTAGTAACGGGAATTGATATAGATAATTGTTTTTTATGGTTGTGCCTTGAGTTAAAATAACATAAAACAGTTGATTATTTTAAAATTTATGCTATAATTTGGAAATGTAAATAACAGTCAGATATAAATGATAGGTTATAGGGTAATTATCGGACTGTTAGGAACGAATATTTGAAATAGAATAAGAAGCAGCTGGTGCCGCCGCAAGGCGGAGAATAGGGAAACAGGTGAAAGACCCGTGCGATCTCGTCACTGTAAACAGGAGTGCATTGCTTATTATGCCACTGAGATATCGGGAAGGCGGCAATGTGCGTTAAAACTGTAAGCCAGGAGACCTGCCAGACTGTGGTGCGGGGAATAGATATTCCAGGTCACGAGGATTGATTGTACCGAATTGAAATAGAAACAGCGAAGCCGAAGAAGTTCTGGTTTGGCTGTTGTTATCCAGTATACAGTCCAACGACGTGTGTTCGTTGGATTTTCTTTTTCTCCCAAATCTTATTTGTTTCAAATAAAAGTATTATTTTGGGAGGAAAGGCAAATGAAGAAAAAACTGGTAACGATTTTATGTGTAACAACAATTACAGCATCTATGCTGGCAGGATGCGGAAGCAAAACAGCAGAGACAACTGCTCCGACAGAGACAACTGCAGTAACCGAGACAGCAGCAGCTACCGAAGCGGCAACAACCGAGGCAGCTTCTGAAACAGCAGCAGCTACGGAAGCAGAAGATGATCAGGCAGCAGCAGATAAAGTAGCAGCTTTGATCGATGCAATTTATGTTCAGGAAAGAAATGAGAACACAGACGAGCAGTGTAAAGAAGCAAAAGAAGCATGGGATGCTCTGACAGATGCTCAGAAAGAACTGGTTGAAGGCGAAGAAGCTGATCCGGATTATTTCGGAAGAGATACCGGTGATGCATCCAAAGATGATCCGCGCAATGGTGATGAGATCGGTGAAAACGAACTCCTGGTTGTAAGCTTTGGTACTTCTTTCAATGACAGCCGTGTTGCTGATATCAAAGGTATTGAAGATGCACTGCAGGCTGCAAATCCGGACTGGTCTGTAAGAAGAGCATTCACAGCACAGATCATTATCAATCACATCCAGGCTCGTGATGATGAGCACATCGACAACATGGATCAGGCTCTGGAACGTGCCGTAAATAATGGCGTTAAAAATCTGGTTATTCAGCCTACACATCTGATGCATGGTGCAGAGTATGACGAACTGATGGATGCCGTAGATGCATATAAAGATAAATTTGAATCTGTAAAAGTAGCAGAACCGCTGCTGGGTGAGGTCGGAGATGATGCAGATACTGTAAACGATGATAAAAAAGCAGTAGCAGAAGCAATCACTTCTGAAGCAGTAGCAACAGCAAATTATGATTCCCTGGATGCAGCAAAAGAAGATGGCGTTGCATTTGTATTTATGGGACATGGAACTTCTCATACAGCAAAAGTTTCTTACAGCCAGATGCAGGCTCAGATGAAAGAGCTTGGTTATGAAAATGTATTTATCGGAACCGTTGAAGGCGAACCGGAAGAGACAGCATGCGAAGAAGTGATCAAAGCTGTATCTGCAGCAGGATACAAAAAAGTAATCCTTCGTCCGCTGATGGTTGTTGCTGGAGATCATGCAAACAACGATATGGCAGGCGATGATGACGATTCTTGGAAGAGCCAGTTTGAGGCATCCGGAAAATTTGACAGCATTGATACACAGATCGCAGGTCTGGGTGAGATCAAAGCAATCCAGGATCTCTACGTTGCTCATACAGCAGATGCTATAAACGAGTAATAAGTAATACATGAGGTGTACCTCGCAGCAGGAATGTCAGAGGTATTCTTGAAAAAAGAAGCAAAATAGAAGGACAGGAACAAAAATGAAGAAAAGAATCATTACATTAGCAGGATTAATGGCACTTAGCTGTGCACTGGCAGTTGGCTGCGGAAACAGCACAAGCCAGACAGAAACACAGAGTGCTGCACAGACAGAGGCAGCTTCTGAAACACAGGTACAGACCGAAGAAACACAGGAGGCAGAGAGTGTAGCAGAAACGACCGCAGACACAGAGGCAACAGAAGCCGCTGCAACACTGGAAGATGGAACGTACACTGCTGATTTTAATACAGACAGCAGTATGTTCCAGGTCAATGAAATGTATGATGGAAAAGGAACTCTGACCGTAAAAGACGGAAAGATGACCATTCATATCACGCTGCGTTCTACAAACATTGTAAATCTGTATCCGGGACTTGCAGAAGATGCACAGAAAGATGGAGCAGAACTGCTGCAGCCAGTTGTGGAAACCGTAGATTATAATGACGGTGAACCGGCAGAAGAAGTGAATGCATTTGATGTTCCTGTTCCGGCTATCGACGAGGAATTTGATCTGGCACTGATCGGAACAAAAGGAAAATGGTATGACCATAAAGTCAGCGTTTCCAATCCGGTAAAAGCAGAAGAATAAAAAATATCAGATTTTGCGAAAAGCTGCTGCGATATGTATCTACATATTTTGCAGCAGCTTTTTATCTTGAAAAGGAGAAATCATGACAGCAGAGGAACTAAATTTAAAAGACGGTGAATACACCGCAGAAGTTACGATGGAAGGCGGAAGCGGAAGAGCAACGATCGATTCTCCGACTGACATTTCGGTAAAAGATGGAAAAGTAACAGCTGAGATTAAATGGAGCAGTTCACATTATGACTATATGCTGGTTGACGGTGAAAAATTTCTTCCGGTCAATACGGAAGGAAATTCTGTTTTTGAGGTTCCGGTTGCAGAATTTGATAAACCGATGACGGTAATGGCAGATACGACTGCGATGAGTGTACCGCATGAAATCGAATATACGCTGACCTTTGCATCAGACACCGTGACAGCGTCCGGCTCCGGATCAGGTATGAGTGGATCGGTAAATATCGCATTATGGATTGCAGTTGCAGTGGCTGTGTTCATACCGGCTGTTACCAGGATGAGACGAAAGGAAAAGAAATGAAGAAAATAATGGGGGTACTCGGTGTTGTATTCTGCCTGATGCTGGCAGGCTGTGCATCGCAAAAACAGGATACGATTGAAAAGCGAAATACTGATATCAGCAAGGATCTGACATACGACCACAGCATGGAACTGGAGTACGCAAAGATGTTTGCGGTGGATTATTATCAGAATGATTATGCACTTGTCACGATCGCAGATGACGGGAAATATCTGATCGTACCGGAAGGAGAATCTGTGCCGGAAGATATGGATAAGGATATCACGGTGCTGCAGCAGCCGATCCAGAATATTTATCTGGCGGCTTCGGCGGCGATGGATATGTTTGTGGCGACAGATGCACTGGATGCGGTTCGATTCAGCTCGCTGAAAGCAGATGGCTGGTACATAGAAGAGGCGAAAAAAGCCATGGAAGATGGGGATATTATTTATGCCGGGAAATATTCAGCCCCGGACTATGAGATGATATTGAATGAAAACTGTGGGCTTGCCATCGAGAATACCATGATTCTGCATACACCGGAAGTAAAAGAGCAGATGGAAAAATTTAATATTCCGGTTCTGGTCGATCATTCCAGCTATGAGACAAATCCGCTCGGACGTACGGAATGGGTCAAACTTTACGGGCTGCTGACCGGGCATGAAGATCAGGCAGAGCAGGCGTTTGATGCAGAAGCGAAAGCGTTTGAACAGGTGAGTGATCAGGATGCAACCGGAAAAACGGTGGCATTTTTCTATATCACGACAAATGGGGAAGCAAATGTGCGAAAAAGTGCGGATTATCTGCCGAAAATGATTGAACTTGCCGGCGGAAGCTATATTTTTGATGATCTAGGTGACGAGGAGGAAGCGACATCTACAGTTTCCCTTCAGATGGAAGAATTTTATGCCGGAGCAAAAGATGCAGACTATATTATTTATAATAGTACAATAGAGGGAGAATTGTCTTCTATGCAGGATCTTCTGGCAAAAAGCCCGCTGCTTGAGAAATTCAAAGCGGTGAAAGAAGGACATGTATACTGCACGACCAAGAATCTCTATCAGTCAACAATGGAACTTGGGACAATCACATCCGATATTCGAAAAATGCTGACCGGAGACGATGCAGACCTGACTTATCTGTATAAGGTGGAGTGATACGATGAAAAAAAGCAGATATGGTGCTGCATTTATCATTCTTGCAGCTTTGTTATTTTTATTTTTGGTTTTGAATATATGCATCGGAAGTGTAAATATACCGGTTTCGGAGATACCGAAAATGCTGTGGGGAAATGGAGCGGATGAAACCTTTACGGATATTGTGATGGGAATCCGTTTTCCGAGAGCAATGGCAGCGGCAATCCTGGGCGGCGGGCTGGCATTGTCCGGATATCTTTTGCAGACTTTTTTTCATAATCCGATCGCCGGACCGTTTACACTGGGGATTTCCTCCGGAGCAAAACTGGTCGTGGCACTTGTCATGGTAGCTTCCCTTGGAAATGCCCTGCATTTAAGTTCCTGGGTGATGATCATGGCAGCTTTTGTTGGTTCCATGATCTGTATGGGATTTGTGATCCTGATGTCGAAAGTGACCGATCAGATGTCGATGCTGATCGTTAGCGGCGTTATGATCGGATATATCTGTTCTGCGATTACCGATTTTGTGGTAACATTTGCGGACGATGCCGATATTGTCAATCTGCATAACTGGTCAAAAGGAAGTTTTTCCGGGATTACCTGGGATAATGTAGTGATCATGGCGATCGTTGTCGGGATCACTTCGATCTGCGTTTTTCTGATGTCAAAACCGATCAGTGCCTATCAGATGGGAGAATCTTATGCCCAGAATATGGGACTGAATGTACAGCTGTTTCGCATACTGCTCGTGCTGTTATCCAGTATTCTGTCAGCCTGTGTGACAGCCTTTGCAGGACCGGTATCCTTTGTCGGAATTGCTGTTCCGCATCTGGTTAAAAATTTATTCGGAACCGCAAAACCGATCATCATGATACCCGCGTGTTTCCTTGGCGGATCTGTGTTCTGCCTGCTCTGTGACCTCTTGGCAAGAATCATGTTTGCTCCGACAGAACTTTCCATCAGTACGATCACAGCGGTATTTGGGGCACCGGTGGTAATCTATATTATGATTCACAGAAAAAAAGAAAAAGTGTGAAATCAGGAATCATGGAACAGTTCATGCAATGCATAAGGTATATCTTGCAGCAAGAATGTCAGAAATATTTTTGAATTTTTGATTTAGAAAAGGCGGAATAGCATATGGAAGAATATTATTTTTATACGGAAGGTCTGACCGTCGGCTATCACGGCGTTCCGCTCATAAAAAATATCAAGATCAGTCTGAAAAAGGGAGAAATCCTGACGTTGATCGGACCGAACGGAGCGGGAAAAACGACGATCCTGAGAAGCATCATAAAACAGCTGAAACCGCTTGGCGGAGTCGTTGTGCTGGATGGAAAAGAGACGGAACAAATCAGCGGAAAAGAGCTTTCCAGAAAACTTTCGGTTGTGCTGACAGAACGGGTAAGACCGGAAATGATGACCTGCAAAGAAGTGGTTGCGACCGGACGTTATCCATATACCGGGAAGTTCGGCGTACTCTCAAAAGAAGACTGGAAACTGGTAGATGAGGCAATGGAACTGGTGCACATCCACGAGCTTGCTGACCGTGATTTTTCAAAAACGAGTGACGGCCAGAAACAGCGGGTAATGCTGGCGAGAGCAATCTGCCAGCAGCCGGATATCATCATTCTGGATGAGCCGACCTCTTTTCTGGATATCCGCTATAAGCTGGAATTTTTATCCATCATCCAGAATATGTCCAGGGAACGAAATCTTTCCGTAATCATGTCCTTGCATGAACTGGACCTGGCAGGACGTATTTCCGATAAAATAGCCTGCGTCAGAGGAGACAAAGTAGATCGATTTGGAACACCGGAAGAAATTTTTACGCAGGGCTACATCCCACAGCTTTATCAGATGACAACAGGTTCTTATGATGAACGTACCGGAGATCTCGAACTTCCGAAAACAGAAGGAGAGCCGAAAGTCTTTGTGATCGCAGGAAACGGAACCGGTACAGCAGTCTTTCGAAAATTACAGAGAGAGCGAGTGCCGTTTGTGACGGGGATTCTGTGGGAAAACGATCTAGATTATCCCGCGGCAAAAGCACTGGCGACAGAAGTGATCTCCGTGAAACCATTTGGCAGGATTGAAGAAAAAGAAATACAGAAAGCAAAAGAATGGATCAAGAAGTGCGACAAAGTGATCTGTACGCTGGATGTCGAAAAAAGCGGGGAGTTTGCAAAGCCGTTGAGCGGGCTTTTTGAGATGTGCAAATGAACAATTCCCAAGAAGGCACTTTTACGTGTCCTTCGGGGAATTCGTTCATTTGCACATTCAAATCTCCACTGCCGCTTTCATCTCTTTCACATATTTTTCGACTTCCGGAATACATTCTTTTCCGTACTTTGCCACAATTTTTACAATCGCAGATCCTACGATGGCTCCGTCTGATACGGATGCCATTTTTTTTGCCTGTTCCGGGGTGGAGATACCGAATCCGATGGCAGCCGGGATATCATTTACTTCTTTCACCATTTCTACCATTTTTGCAACATCCGTTTTAATCTCACTTCGAACGCCGGTTACACCAAGTGAAGATACACAGTAGACAAATCCTTTCGCTTCTTTTGCAATCATATGGATGCGTTCGTGGGAGGTCGGTGCGATCAGGGAGATCAGGTCGATGCCGTATGATTCGCAGACACCGGAAAGCTCCTCTTTTTCTTCATAAGGAAGATCCGGAACGATGATTCCATCAATGCCGCATTCTACGCAGCGTTTCATGAAGCGTTCTTTTCCGTAGGTATAGACTGGGTTGATATAGGTCATAAACACCATCGGAATTTTTACTCTCTGGCGGGCTTCTTTTACCATATCAAACAATTTATCGGTGGTGCATCCTGCAGCGAGTGCTCTCTGGCTTGCTTCCTGGATGACCGGGCCTTCGGCGATCGGATCGGAAAACGGGATACCGATCTCGATCAGGTCGGCACCGGCTTTTTCCATGGCGATCAGCAGATTTTTTGTGGTTTCAAGGTCTGGATCCCCACCTGTTACAAAAGGGATAAATGCTTTTTTATTTTCGAATGCCTTATATATATTACTCATAGATATCCACTCCTCTGTATCGTGCAATGGCAGCCACGTCTTTGTCGCCGCGTCCTGAAATAGTAATTACGATGATCTTATCTTTATCCATAGTCGGTGCCAGTTTCATTGCGTAGGCAACGGCGTGAGAACTCTCGATCGCCGGAATGATTCCCTCGGTGCGGGAAAGATATTCAAATGCATTAACGGCTTCTTCATCGGTGATGGAAACGTACTGTGCACGGCCTTCTTTTGCAAGCATCGCATGTTCCGGGCCGATTCCAGGGTAGTCAAGTCCGGCAGAAATAGAATAAACCGGTGCGATCTGACCGTATTCGTCTTGGCAGAACAAAGATTTCATGCCATGGAAAATACCGGTGCTTCCTTTGGCAATCGTAGCGGCATGTTTCGGGGTATCAATGCCAAGTCCGGCTGCTTCGCAGCCGATCAGGGCGACTTCTTTATCAGGGATGAATTCATAAAAAGTACCGATGGCATTGCTTCCGCCTCCGACGCAGGCAATCACGGCATCCGGCAGACGGCCTTCTTTTTCTATCAGCTGTTCTTTGATTTCTTCTCCGATAATTTTCTGGAAATCACGGACAATTGTCGGGAATGGATGAGGTCCCATGACAGAACCAAGTACATAAAGCGTGTCATCCATACGTTTGCTCCATTCACGCATTGTTTCATTTACGGCATCTTTTAAAGTCATTGTGCCGCTTGTGACAGCGTGCACTTTTGCACCGAGCAGTTCCATACGAAATACATTCAGTGCCTGACGGTCGGTATCTTCTTTGCCCATGAAGATCTCACATTCCAGTCCCATCAGAGCAGCAGCGGTAGCAGTTGCAACACCGTGCTGTCCGGCACCGGTTTCTGCGATGACACGGGTTTTGCCCATTTTTTTTGCCAGAAGAACCTGACCGAGTACGTTGTTGATCTTGTGTGCTCCTGTGTGGTTTAAGTCTTCACGTTTCAGATAAATTTTTGCACCGCCGAGATCCTCGGTCATTTTTTTTGCTTCATAGAGCAGAGAAGGTCTTCCCGCATAATTTTTCAGCAGGTCATCCAGCTCTGCGATAAATTCCGGATCTTTGCTGTATTTGTTGTAAGCTTCTTCTACTTCCTGAACAGCGGGCATCAGTGTTTCTGGGATGTACTGTCCGCCGTATTCTCCAAATCTTCCTTTGCTCATAAGTGAATCCTTTCTATATATAATACAATGTTTTATCTTCGTACATGATCAATGAATGTTTTGATTTTTTCTTTGTCTTTTACACTGTTTGTCTCAACGGCACTGCTCACATCGACCGCCCACGGATGACACTGAGCAATACTTTCTGCAATGTTTTCTGTATTCAGTCCGCCGGCTAAAAACCATGGTTTCGCAAGCGGTGGAATTAGGGAACGGTCAAATGTTTTGCCGCTTCCGCCGTAAGAATCCTTCTGCCAGGTATCGAGCAGCAGATAATCGCATGGAAGCTTTTCTGCCTCCAGGATCTGCTTCGTGCTTTGTACGCGAACGGCTTTGATCAGCGGGAGGGAAGGGCATAAATTTTTTAATCTATGAATGTAATCTGCGGTTTCATCGCCGTGCAGCTGTGCAAGATCAATAATTTGTTTTTGATATAATTTGGCGATAAATTCCGGTTCGGCATTGACGAAAACACCGACTGCTTTGATCTTTGGCGAAAGCTGTTTTTTTAATTCTGCTGCTTTTTTTGCATCGACCTGTCGGCTGCTTTTTGCGAAAACAAATCCGGCAAAATCGGGAAGCAGTTCATTGACATAAGAAATATCTTCTGTGTGTTTCAGACCGCAGATTTTGATCTTTGTCATAAGGCTCCTCCATTGAGGGCTGCAAGCATGGCAGCTTTGTCGGGACTTCGCATCAGTGTTTCACCGATCAGCACACCATTTACACCGGCATCTTTTAATACCTGAATATCTTTCGCTGTTTTGATCCCGCTTTCTGCCACGAAAAGTGCATTTTCCGGAGCAAGACTTCTCAGGCGGGTGCTGTTGGAGATATCTACCGTGAAATCTTTTAAGTTTCGGTTGTTTACACCGATCACTCTGGCACCGGCCTTGATCGCAGAATCCATTTCGTTTTCATCGTGAACTTCGACCAGTGCGGACAAACCGAGTCGGTCGCAGATTTCAATATAAGAGCGGATCGTTTTGGTATCAAGCAGTGCACAGATCAGAAGAACAACGCCTGCACCGAGTGTTTTCGCTTCGTAAATCTGATATTCGTCTACGGTAAAATCTTTTCGCAGAACCGGGATGGAAACTTCATCTGTGATCGCTTTTAAATATTCTTTCTTTCCGAGAAAATATTTCGGCTCTGTCAGGCAGGAGATGGCATCTGCACCGGCTGCTTCGTATTCTTTTGCAATCTGCAGATATGGAAAATCTTCTGCAATCAGACCTTTGGATGGAGAAGCTTTTTTGACTTCACAAATATAATGAATACCAGGTTCTTTCAACATTTTTTCAAATGGAAAAGTCTCATCTGCTGCAAGGGCGAGAGCTTTTTCTTTCATTTCTTCCGGGGAAACCAGCTTCTTTTCCTCGATCAGGCGAAGTCTGGTATCTGCCGCAATCTGTTCCAAAATCATAAATTAAGCCTCCTGTGTAGCTTTGACAAATTCCTGAAGTTTTGCGTAAGCTTTTCCGCTGTCGATCATTTCTTTTGCTTTTTCAATACCTTCTGCAAGGGTGATGCCGTCGATGCCAAGATAGAGGCTCATGCCGGCATTCATCAGGATGACGTCACGCTTTGGTCCAGTTTCCTCACCGGTCAGAATACGGCGGGTAATTTCAGCGTTTTCTTTTGGTGTGCCACCGATCAGTTCGGAAAGCTCGCAGCTCTTTAAACAGAACTGTTCCGGGGTAATCGTATAAGAAATGATTTCACCATTTCGGATTTCATTGACGTAAGTTTTACCGGTCAGGGTAATCTCATCCAGTCCGTCATCGCCGCAGACAGCCACGCCGCGGGTAACACCAAGATTGGAAAGAACCTGAGCCAGAGCCGGTGCAAGATCTTTGTCGTAAACACCGAGAAGCTGCATTTTGGCGGCCGCCGGATTGGACAGAGGACCTAAGATATTAAATACGGTACGAACGCCAAGTTCTTTGCGGACAGGAGCAGCGTAACGCATGGAAGAATGATAAACCGGAGCGAACATAAAGCACATATCGGTTTTCTTTAAAACGGTTTCGTTCTGCTCGGCTGTCAGATCCATTTTTGCACCAAGGTTTTCAAGTACATCGGCAGCTCCGCTTCGGCTGGAAATACTGCGGTTTCCGTGCTTTGCAACCGGAATTCCGGCAGCGGCAACAACGAAAGCAGAAGTTGTGGAAATGTTGAAAGTTCCGACTTCATCTCCGCCGGTTCCGACAATTTCCATGACATCACGTTCCGGGTGAAGTTTGACACCTTTTTCACGCATAACCGTGGCAAAAGCAGTGATCTCGTCAATGGTTTCCCCCTGCATACGCAGTGCAGTCAGAAATCCACCCATCTGAGCCTGAGTTGCGGTGCCGTCCATCATTTCGCCCATAACAGCGAGTGATTCTTCATATGTAAGATCTTTGTGGTTGATCAGTTTGTAAATAGCTTCTTTTATCATGGTAAATTTCCTCCTGTATATTGTGGGAGTGCGACGCACGGAACAATCCGTAGGCATCATAAATCTAAAAAGTTTTCAAGAATGATGCGTCCCTGCGGTGTGAGAATGGATTCCGGATGGAACTGCAGTCCATATACCGGGTACGTTTTATGCTGTACTGCCATCACTTCTCCGTTTTTATCTTCCCCGATCACCTGAAGAACATTCGGAACGGTTTCACGGACAGCAACCAGTGAATGATATCTGGCGGCATCCATTTCTTCGTCCAGTCCTTTGAAGATCGGACTGTTGTTATCGATGTGGATGCGGCTCTTTTTTCCGTGCATCAGCTGTTTTGCATGAGAAATGGTGCAGCCGTATACTTCGCAGATGCCCTGATGTCCGAGACACACGCCGAGGATCGGGATTTTTCCCTGAAGATGCCGCACAACCTCTTCGCAGACACCGGCATCTTTCGGATAACCAGGTCCCGGGGACAGAATGATGTGAGAAGGTGCGAGGGCACGGATTTCTTCTACGGTCATGGCATCATTTCGGATGACTTTGATATCCGGGTTGATACTTCCTGCCATTTGAACAAGATTATAAGAAAAACTATCATAATTATCAATTAAGAGAATCATTATTCCAGCACCTCCTTTGCATTTTTCACGGCATTCATAACAGCGAGTGCTTTGTTGTAGGATTCCATATATTCATTTTCCGGAATACTGTCAGCGACAATACCGCCGCCCGCCTGAACATACACATGACCATCTTTTTTGACTGCCATGCGGATCGCGATACAAGTATCCAGGTTTCCGGTAAAATCAAGATAACCGAGTGCACCGCCGTAAATCCCACGCTGTTCACTTTCCAGTTCTTCGATGATCTCACATGCACGGATCTTTGGTGCACCGGAAAGCGTTCCGGCCGGCAGGACACTTTCAATCGCACTTAAGCCGTCGCAGTCGCTGCGGATATTGCTCTCAACCTGTGAGCAGATGTGCATGATCTTGGAATAGCGGTGGATCATCATGTATTTTGTAACCTCAACCGAATCAAAATTCGAAATTTTACCGAGGTCATTTCTGCCGAGATCGACGAGCATATTGTGTTCGGAAAGTTCTTTTTCGTCGAAAAGCAGATCCTTTTCCAGAACCTTGTCCTCCTCCGGTGTTGTGCCTCTCGGTCTGGAACCGGCTACCGGGAATGTAGTCAGGCGGCCATTTTCCAGACGGACCAGCGTTTCCGGGGAAGTACTCATGATCTCTTCACCGTCAATGCTCAGGTACACCATGTACGGAGAAGGATTTGTGGTACGCAGTACACGGTACGGGTTGATCAGGCTGCCCTCGTAAGGAGTGGAGAACTGTCTTGAAATAACTGCCTGGAAAATATCACCATCGATGATGTATTCTTTTGTTTTTTCAACCAGCTTACAGTATTCTTCCTGAGTGACATTGCAGGTAAAATTCACTTTTGAAGAAGAAACCGGGATTTCCGGAGCCGGGGCAGTGCGGATAATATTGATGATATTTTGGATATCGGCAGCAGCTTTTCCGTAATTCTCCATCACACGGTCGGTCTTCATATTTACAATGACGCTGATCTTCTGAGTCAGATGATCGTAGGCAATGACCTTATCAAACAGCATCATATCATAATCATTGAACATGCCCTTTTTGATGTTCAGTGTCGGTTCCGCATATCCGATCATGGCATATGCGAAATATCCGACAAATCCTCCGGCAAAAGGAGGGAGTCCTGCAAGACGTGGAGCTTTGTAATCCTTCATGATTTCACGCAGAACATCGAGCGGTTTGTCTGTCTGCTTTGTTGCAACCTCATCGCCCTTTTCGATGGTTACCACGCCCTCCTTGCAGGAAACACGCATCACCGGATCGTATCCGAGAAAAGAATAGCGTCCCCATTTTTCGCCGCCCTCAATACTTTCCAGCAGGTAATATCTGCTGCTGATGCCGGACAGCTTTCTAAGAAGCGTGATCGGTGTGATAACATCTGCATAAATTTCACGGCAGACCGGAATAATATCGTAATCATTTGCAAGTTTTAAAATCTCATCACAATCTGGATACATGCGATACTCCTTTCCTTTTATAAATATATAAAAATGCCATACGAATTGCTTCGTATTTCGTACTCTCACAATTTGCTCCAATATTTGCATATCGTGGTTTCAGACCTATGACCCTGACATAATAAAAAAAGCTTCTGTCCCCTCTAAAGGGACAAAAGCTATAAATTACTTCTGCGGTACCACCCAAATTGCTGCATTGCAGCCACTCTGTTATGTACATTCATACATACTCTGCTGATAACGGATCGAGCCACCGTCAGTTCCTACTCCTTATATCTTGATAAAGAAAATATACAGTTTCAGACTGCCCTCACAAGTCCATTCGGCAAAATCTTTATTACTGCAATCACACCGCCTGCAGCTCTCTGGGAATAAAACTTCCTGCTTACTTCTCTTGTTCATCGGTTTAAAGTGATAAATATTTTGTTGTTTCTGAGTATAAAACCGGGGTGGGGATTTGTCAATAGGGAAATTATATTTGTTGTTTTTTTATTTGCTCAATCTCCTCTACCGGAACCTGAAAAACTTCAGAAATCTCTTCCAGGGAATACTTTTTTGCTTTCAGCATATTTAAAATGCCGGTTCGTATGCCAGCTTTAAGTCCATCTTCATAGTATACTTGTCGAACTGCTTTTTCGTCATATTCAAAAATACTCATAGCAATTACCTCCGATTTGTTTTGGGCGAGAAAATCTGCGAGAATTCCATCACGGATACATTCATTTACGGCACGTTCCACAGCGTTATCTAAGTTGTCTTCTTTTGTATAAGTACGGACTTTCTCTACATATTGAGCATATTCGTTTAAGGTCTGACACTGTTCCATCAATTCTTTATTATGTCCTTTATTAATATTTAAGGTCACTACTTTCAGTTCCAGATCGGGAATACCGGAAAAATTATGATAGGAGTCTGACAGGTAGTTGTACCAGCTGTCTTCCTGCTTTGTGGTTCCATTATAGAAAACAACAAAATGCGGTGCAGGAATCTCTAACAGTGTCGAAGAATAGAGTTTGTTTGAATCCACCATTTTCTGGTATTCACTGGAAATATAGAACAAGTTGCGAAGCGGCATATTTGGATTATAGGTTGACTGATGTTCGTATAAAAACAGATTTGTGTCGATAACAAATGCCAGATCGTTTTTCATACCTATATAAATCGCATTTTCCAGTGTAATAATCTGCAGTTTGGAAGGATCGTGATAATCGCTTCCGCTCATTGCATTATAGAGTGACAAAAGATTGGATTTATCTGCAAATAGCATACGAAATACCGTGTCTTTATATTTGCGGTTTGCAGATGTGTGCAATTTTCCAGCCTGCTTTTTCTTCGTAGCAGCTGTCTTTTTTCTTGCCATAGGCATTACCTCCTGTATTGCAGGAGATAAAAGACAGATAAAAAGTCTGTTTCTGTTTTTTATTCAGAACTCCTGCTTTTTATTTTTTTGATGGGATAAAAGCATGGATTTCTGAAATGAGATTAGAAAAAACAGATGGTAGAAATACCGTAAAGAGAAATATGCTTTGAAGATATAGTAACATTGATTGAAATATTTGACAAGAGATTTTGAAAAGTTTATAGAAAATTTAAAAATAAAATAGAGAGTTACATATTGTATAAAATATATTACTGATATAGATATAAATTTATTTGCAATATTTATGAAGCGAAGGGGCATCTCATCTTCGCGGCAGCGCTTGTATTATTTAAGAGAAAAATCATAGCACAGGAGGATGAAGATGGAACAATATGCATATATCAGAGTTTCTACAAAAGAGCAGCACATAGACAGGCAGATCATGGCATTAAAACCATATAGTATTTCACCAAAAAATATTTACTGCGATTATCAGTCCGGAAAAGACTTTGAACGTCCGGAATATCGTAAGCTGATCAGAAAATTAAAAGAAGGATAAAAGATGAAATTTTTTGATGGGGAGGGTTGCCTCCCTATTGTTATAAAGTTTACTTTTGATGTTGATTTTATAAAGTGTATGTAAAAATACCATGCAAAGCACATAACAAAATAGTTGACAAACATCACATAGATAATTATAATAAACACAAAACAGAAGTAAAATATATTATATATCTATCAAACAGAAAGCAAAAATCGTATTGCTTTTCAAAACTCAATGAAAATTCAATGCCGTTCGGCAGGAAAATCCAATTTAAAAAAGACCTGCGTGAAGCGGCTTGAAGAAATAAAAATTTTTCGTATACTTAAAAGTAAGCAGTATTACCTGAAATGTTATTTGAGGGAAAAACTTACATCCTGTGGCTTCTTCACGTAAAAAGAACAAAAGAAAAGGAGAAGCTATGGGAGAAAAGGATATTACAGAAAAGATTCTGGCAGATTATAATGATGTATTTGCGGATATTATGAATGGACTGCTTTTTGCAGGAGAACAAAGAATCCTGCCGGAGGCACTGGAAAATACGTCCATTCATTCACAGTACAAGGCGGAAGATGAAAAGGTACATGAGCTGGAGCGAGACGTAGCCAAGTACTGGAAAGAAAAGGAAGTAGAGCTTGCGATTTGCGGGATTGAGAACCAGAGTGTTGTGGAAAAAAATATGCCGTTCCGCGTGATAGGATATGACGGGACAGCGTACCGCAGTCAGTTATTGGAAGAGAGAAAAAAGATTCTTCCGGTGGTAACAATCGTATTATACTTTGGAACGGACAGACACTGGAACAGCAAGAAAAATATTAAATCTTTGATGGAAATACCGGAAGGGCTGGATAAGTTTGTAAATGACTACAGTATGCAGGTCTTTGAGATCGCATGGCTTACAGAGGAAGAAATAGAAAGATTCCAAAGTGATTTTCGAATCGTAGCAAATTTCTTTGTGAAAAAAAGAAAGAACAAAGATTATATCCCGGATGATCCGACAGAAATAAAGCATGTAGATGAAGTGTTAAAACTGTTGCAGGTAATGACAGGTGACGACCGTTATAAAGAAATGTTCAAGAAAAAGAAGGAGGTGCATAGTATGTGTGATGTGGCAGAGAGGCTGGAAAAGATGGGCATTGCGAAAGGAATTGAGCTTGGAAGGGAAGAGGAAAAGAAAGCCAGCAGAGTGGAATTTATTTTACGTGTGCTGGAAATGAAAGGAGGCGTGGATGAAAAGACGAGGAAAAGAATCGAAGAAGAACCGGATGTAGATCTTTTGGACATTTGGTTTACAAAAGCATTAAAGGCAAATACCGTTCAGGAGTTTGAACAGGCACTGGATTAAATGAACATTTCCCCTCTGCAGGAGCGACTTACGGCAGGAACTCTTGCAGAGATTTTTTATCTTAGTCGGAGAAGACTCCCACTTCTAACAGGACGCCACTGAAAAAGTGGCGTCCTAACAGTGCCAGGTAATTATGATTTGCATTTAACCTGTTCTTAAATGGGTTTCTTTCTGAATAAACTGTCACAAGAGTCCAAAAATGGGTGACGGTTTTGATGTATGATCTGCGGCTGAAAAATATCCCTGCGGAAGTATGGATGGGAATTCTGGTGCTGGCGTGTACAATTCTGCTTTTTACGGGCGGAGTAAAAAATGTACTTCCGGCTTCCGGCAGTGTGGAGAAGAAGGTTATTTTGATTGATGCGGGGCATGGTGGTGATGATCCGGGGAAGATTGGAATCAATCAGGCGAAGGAAAAGGATATCAATCTGGCGATTGCAAAGAAGCTAAAAGTTTGTCTGGAGAAGGCGGGATTTGAGGTTGTGATGACGCGGGAGGCGGACGAAAGTGTAAAGGGACCGGAGCAGGGAAATAAAAAGAGCACGGATATGAGGAACCGGTGTGCAAAGATCAGGGAGACAAAACCGGCGATGGCGGTCAGTATTCATCAGAACAGTTACACGGAGGAGTATGTATCGGGACCTCAGGTTTTTTATTATACGACTTCGGCAGAGGGCAAGGAGATCGCCGGATGTATTCAGAATGTTATGAATAAAGAGCTGCAGATCGAAAGACCGCGGGAAATCAAGGCGAATGACACGTACTACATATTGAAACGGAGTGAAGCTCCGGCGGTGATCGTGGAATGCGGTTTTCTGTCGAATGAGAGGGAGGCAGCACTTTTAATTACAGATACCTATCAGCAGAAGGCAGCAGAATCGATTTGTGACGGTATCCAAAAATATTTTGCGGCAAAGATGTAAAGTATGCTTCCAAAAATATTTGATTTCAGATGAAAAAATTGGTGCGATATAACGATTGACAAAAAATTTTATTCGCCTTATAATTGTTCGACAACGAACAATCAGACAGGAGGTGAAGCGAAGATGGATTTTGGAGAAAAACGTGAAGTGGGCAGAGAGATCTTGTCATTATCCAATCTTTTATATCGAAAAATTGAGTACGATAAGAAAAAAAGTGGAATTTATGATCTCCAGTATGTCCAGGGCGGGATTATAAAGTATATTAAAGAAAATCCTCAAAAGGACATTTTTCCGCGGGATATTGTGAAGCGTTTCTGCCTTACACGCTCTACTGTTGCCGGTATTTTGCAGAAAATGGAGCAGAATGGATATATTGAAATGCAGTCTTATCCCGGGGATGCGAGACTGAAGAAAATTGTTCTGACGGAAAAGGGCGATGAAGCCAGTGATCTTGTGAAAGAGCAAATCCGTAGAATGGAACGGCTGTTGGTAAAGGATATGACAGCGGACGATATTGACTGTCTGTTTCAGCTGACACAGAAGATTCGCGAGAACCTCATAGAAGATCTGGAATGTTCGATAAAAAACAAATGTTACGAAAAAAAAGATAATAAGGAGGCCAATCATGATTAAGAAACTGATGAAGAGCATCCGTGAGTACAAGAAGGATTCCCTTTTATCTCCGGCGATGGTCACGCTTGAAGTAATCATGGAAGTGATCATTCCGATGTTGATGGCAAGACTGATCGACTACGGTATTCAGGCACAGAACCTGGGATATATCTGGAAGATGGGTATTCTGCTTGCTGTCACAGCGATGATCTCACTGATGTTCGGTGTGCTTTCCGGTAAATTTGCCGCACGGGCATCTGCCGGATTTGCAAAGAACCTGAGAAAGGATATGTATTACAATGTACAGAATTTTTCTTTCTCCAATATTGATAAATTTTCAACGGCAAGTATCGTAACGCGTCTGACAACGGACGTTACCAACGTGCAGAATGCATATCAGATGATCATCCGTATGGCAGTCCGTGCACCGATCATGCTTGTTTTTTCTATGTTTATGGCATTTCAGGTAAATTCTGAGATGGCAGTGATTTTCCTGGCGGCGGCACCGATTCTTGGCATCGGACTGTATTTTATTATGACACATGCACATCCAGTATTTGAAAAAGTTTTCAAAACTTACGATAAACTGAACAATGTTGTGCAGGAAAATCTTCACGGAATCCGTGTTGTGAAATCTTATGTCCGTGAGGATCATGAGATTGAGAAATTTGAAAAAATTTCCACATCGATTTATAACGATTTTACATTTGCAGAAAAACTGATCGCATTCAATATGCCGCTGATGCAGTTCTGCATGTATGCATGTATGATTCTGATTTCCTGGTTTGGTGCAAAACTGATCGTTACAACCGGAAATGATCCGGTAAATGGTATGTCTACCGGTCAGCTGATGAGCCTTGTTTCTTATGCGATGCAGATTCTGATGAGTCTTATGATGCTGTCGATGGTATTTGTTATGATCATTATTTCCAGAGCATCTGCAGAGCGTATTGTAGAGATTCTTAATGAGAAAAGCGACCTTACAAATGGAGAATCTCCGGTAACAGAAGTAAAAGACGGTTCCGTTGTATTTGATCATGTAAGCTTCAGCTACACAGGGAAAAAGGATAAGATCTGTCTTTCTGATATTAATTTAAATATCAGATCCGGTGAGACGGTTGGTATCATCGGAGGAACCGGTTCGGCAAAGACAACGCTGGTTCAGCTGATCCCGAGACTTTATGATGTCACAGAAGGAAGCCTGAAAGTAGGCGGTCTGGACACAAGAAAATATGATCTGGAAGCTCTGCGTGATCAGGTAGCGATGGTTCTTCAGAAAAATGTGCTGTTCTCCGGAACGATCAAAGAAAACTTACGCTGGGGAAATGAAAATGCGACAGATGAACAGTTGATTCATGTCTGTCAGCTCGCCCAGGCTGACGATTTTATCCAGACATTCCCGGATAAATACGATACTTACATTGAGCAGGGCGGAAGCAATGTATCCGGCGGTCAGAAACAGAGAATCTGTATTGCAAGAGCACTTCTGAAAAAACCGAAAATCCTGATTCTGGATGACTCTACCAGTGCGGTAGATACGAAAACAGATGCGTTGATCCGAAAGGCATTCCGTGAGGAAATCCCGGATACAACGAAATTTATCATCGCACAGCGTATTTCATCGGTACAGGATGCGGACAAGATTATTGTTATGGATAAAGGCCATATTTCTGCGGTTGGCACGCATGAAGAGCTGCTTGCATCCAATGAGATCTATCAGGAGGTTTACTATTCTCAGGTGAAAGGAGGAAGCGAAGATGAGACAGCCGAATAACAAAAAAGGACCGGAAGGAATGGCAAAAGTAAATAAAGATGTTGTAAAAAGACTGATGTCTTATATCGGACATTATAAACTGCGTTTTGCTGCTGTCCTGATCTGTATCGTGGTCAATGCACTTGCCATGGTGTCCTGCTCACTGTATCTGCAGACACTGATCGACAGTTATATCACACCGCTGCTTCAGGCAGCCACACCGGACTTTGCACCGCTGTTCCGTTCCATTTTGATCATGGGATGTATTTACGCAGTGGGAATCCTTGCCTGCCTGTTTTACAACAGAACGATGGTAAGTATCGCACAGGGAACGTTAAAACGTATTCGAGACGAGATGTTCGAACATATGCAGACACTGCCGATCCGTTATTTTGATACGCATACACATGGCGATATTATGAGCCATTATACGAACGATACGGACACGCTGCGTCAGATGCTTGCACAGAGTATCCCGCAGATGTTCTCCTCTCTGATCACAATTATTTCTGTGTTTTTTGCCATGCTTTTCACAAGCTGGCAGCTTACCATTTTTGTACTCTGCTTTGTATTTATCATGCTTCAAGTGACAGGCCGTGTTGCCGGAAAGAGTGGTTATTATTTTATACGTCAGCAGAAAGCTCTTGGTGATGTAAATGGTTATATCGAAGAGATGATCAACGGACAGAAAGTTATCAAAGTATTCTGTCACGAAGAGAAAGCAAAAGAGATTTTCGACCAGAAAAACGAAGAATTATGCAAGGATGCATCCGCAGCAAACAGTTTCGCAAATATCCTGATGCCGATCATGGGTAATCTCGGAAACCTGCAGTATGTGCTGCTGGCAACAATCGGAGGCACAATGGCTCTTGGCGGTGCAGGCGGTATGACGGTTGGTACGATTGCATCTTTCCTGCAGCTGAGCAGAAGCTTTATGAATCCGATCAGTCAGATTTCAAATCAGCTGAATATGGTTGTCATGGCACTTGCCGGAGCAGAACGTATTTTTAAACTGATGGATGAAGAGCCGGAAGTTGACGAAGGATACGTTACACTGGTCAATGCAAAATATGACGAGAACGGTGAGCTGACGGAATCAAAAGAAAGAACCGGACTGTGGGCATGGAAACATCCGCATGGCGATGGAACGCTGACTTACACAAAAATGCGTGGCGAAGTGCGGTTCTATGATGTAGATTTTGGTTATAATGAAGAAAAGATCGTGCTCCACAATATCAGTCTGTATGCAGAACCGGGACAAAAAGTGGCGTTTGTAGGTTCTACCGGAGCCGGAAAAACAACGATCACAAACCTGATCAATCGTTTCTATGATCTGGCTGACGGAAAAATCCGTTACGATGACATCAATATCAACAAGATCAAAAAGGCAGACCTGAGACGTTCTCTTGGTGTGGTTCTGCAGGAAACAAACTTGTTTACCGGAACGATCATGGAAAACATCCGTTACGGAAAACTGGATGCAACGGATGAGGAAGTCTATGCAGCAGCAAAACTTGCAAATGCGGATGACTTTATCCGATTGCTTCCGAATGGTTACGATACGGTGATCACAGGAAATGGCGGAAGCCTTTCACAGGGACAGCGTCAGCTGATCGCAATCGCAAGAGCAGCGGTAGCTGATCCGCCTGTTATGATCCTGGATGAGGCTACGTCTTCGATTGATACCAGAACAGAGGCAATCGTACAGAGAGGTATGGATGCTCTGATGAAAGGACGTACCGTATTTGTTATTGCACACAGACTGTCGACAGTACGAAATTCTGATGTTATAATGGTGCTGGAGCAGGGACGTATTATTGAGAGAGGATCTCACGATAAGCTGATCGCCGAAAAAGGCAAATATTATCAGCTTTATACAGGAGCATTTGAACTGGAATGATGTGATCATGAAGAAAAGAAAGTTTAGCAGATGGATTCTGCTTCTGTGCTGCCTTTTTATTCCGGCATTTACAGCCGGGGCGAAGGCACCGCTTGGTACACCGACAAGAGAAGTGCTGCTGGATATGGCGTGGGATTGTCTGGAAGAATACAATTTCAGCTGTATCCGTACCAATGCTGTTGCAGTAAGCAAAGCAACACAAATAATGTCGGAAAAAGAAGAACAGACGGAGACGCAGCAAGTGGAAACAGAACAACAAACGGAAGAGCAGAGCAGCGAGACATCGTTTGATGTGACGCAGTATATTTTTGTCGGAGATTCCAGGACGGTCGGCATGCATGAAACAGTCGGAGATTCCGGCTGCGTGTGGATCGGTCAGGTTTCAGCGGGATTATCCTGGTTTCAGGATACTGCCGTTGGAGAGATTGATGAGTCAGTGACGCAGGGATCTGTGATCATTATCAATATGGGAGTCAACGATCTTGGAAATGCATGGGGATATATTGATCTTCTGAAAGAGAAAATTCCTCAGTGGATGGAAAAAGGAGCCGAAGTCTACTATATGTCGGTAAATCCGGTAGAAAATCATCCGTATATTTCCAATGAGGATATTGCGAATTTTAACAATATTCTTTATAATAATCTTCCGTCAGAGACTGGTTGGATAGAGACAAATTCCTATCTGCTGGAGAGTGGATATTCCACACAGGACGGCGTACACTTTGATGCGGAAACGTATCAGAAAATATTTAATTATACAATGGAAGTGCTGTCTGGATTCGGACGACAATAAAAATGTCTGGAGGAAATGAAAATGGGTGTTTTAAGTGGTTTAAAACCGGAAAAAGTATTTTATTATTTTGAGGAGCTTTGTAAAATTCCACATGGTTCCTATCATACAAAACAGATTAGTGATTATCTGGTACAGTTTGCAAAAGAACGTAACCTGGAGTGCAGTCAGGATGACAGCAACAATGTTGTGATCCGCAAAGCAGCATCCGCAGGATACGAAGATGCACCAGTCGTTATTTTGCAGGGACACTGTGATATGGTCTGCGAAAAAACAGCAGATTCCACACACGACTTTGAAAAAGATGGCCTGGATCTGATGATCGAAGGCGATTATGTTACTGCGAACGGAACAACACTTGGCGGAGACGACGGAATTGCAGTTGCATATGCACTGGCAATCCTTGATGATGATACATTGAAACATCCGGCACTGGAAGTGGTTATCACAACAGATGAGGAAGTAGGACTTCTCGGAGCAAAAGCTCTGGACTGCTCACAGCTGAAAGGTAAATACCTGATCAACATGGATTCCGAAGAAGAAGGATATCTGTGGGTAAGCTGTGCAGGCGGACTTTCTGCAATCACAACGATTCCGGTCAGATATCAGGAGGTAAGCGGAGAAAAATATGAGCTGGTTATTTCCGGACTGAACGGCGGACATTCAGGAGCAGAGATTGATAAAAACAGAGCAAACTCCAACAAACTGATCGGACAGGCTTTATTTACACTGGAACAGGATATCCCGTTCTGCCTGACAGCACTGGAAGGCGGCACAAAGGACAATGCGATCCCGAGACTGTCAAAAGCTGTTTTTGTTGCAGATAAAGAAGCAGAAGAAGCAATTTTTGCTGCAGCAGAGAAACTTCAGAATGACTGGAGAACGGAATATACCGGAACCGATGAAGGCATTACCGTGACTGTGAAAAAAATCGGTGAGACAACCGAAAAAGCTCTGGAGCAGGTAAGTCAGGAAAAGATTATTTTCTTCCTGGTACAGGTGCCATATGGCATCCAGAAAATGAGCGGTTCCATCGAAGGACTGGTAGAGACATCTATCAACCCTGGTATTCTGATGCTAAACGAAGAAGAATGCAAAATTGTCAGCAGTGTGCGAAGCAGCATTGACAGTGCAAAAGATGCACTGACTGCAAAGGTTTGCTACCTCAGCGAATTCCTGGGCGGAGACTGTGTAACAGAGGGCGACTACCCGGCATGGGAGTACCGCAAAGAATCCAAACTGCGTGACATTATGGTAGATTCTTACAAAGAGCTGTTCGGAGACGGACCGGAAGTAAAAGCGATCCATGCAGGTCTGGAATGTGGTCTTTTCTATGAGAAGATCGAAGGTCTGGATGCAGTTTCCTTTGGACCGACCATGAAGGATATCCATACAACAGAAGAAGTTCTTTCCATTTCTTCTACCGCACGTATGTGGGATTATCTGGTAAAAGTGCTGGAAAATATTAAGGCATAAATTATAACTGTTTTATACAGAATGAAAAATCAGGCAGAGGCAAAGGAGAAAGCCTATGAGGGATAAAGTAAGAAAACATTTTTATTTTTCCGGAGATGTGCAGATGGTAGGATTTCGTTATCAGGCGAAGTATGCTGCCGATGATCTCGGACTGACCGGATGGGTGTGCAACCTTTGTGACGGAAGGGTCGAGATGGAAGTACAGGGACGGGATTCTGATATAGACCGCCTCCTTGCCCGCCTCTATGAAGCCAGATCCATACGGATCACAGACATAGAAGCAAGGCGTATGCCGCTGCAGCCAGGTGAAAAAGGATTTCGTGTAACAGGTTATTAAAGGGTGAAAGTAGCTGTAAAGATACAGAACAGTTACGGGTGAGAAAAGAAAACGTCAGGTGTTCATGCAGATTTGATAAAGATGGTTGTAAACAGACAGTCATCTGGTAATGATAAGAGTACAGAATTACTATGCAAATTGTATCCGAAAAAGAAAGGAAAATAAAAATGGATAAAAAAGAATTTGCTTTAAATCAGCATGAAAAATGGAATGGAAAAATCGAAGTGATCAGCAGAGCAAAAATTGAGACACCGGAAGATCTGGCAGTGGCCTATACACCGGGAGTTGCAGAACCTTGCCTGAAGATTGCAAAAGACGTTGATTTGTCTTATAAGTATACAAGAAGAGGAAACCTGGTGGCTGTCGTAACGGACGGCACAGCAGTACTCGGACTTGGAGATATCGGACCGGAAGCAGGTATGCCGGTTATGGAAGGAAAGTGTGCTTTGTTTAAAGAATTTGGCGATGTGGATGCTTTTCCACTTTGCATTCGCAGCAAAGATGTAGACGAGATCGTCAATACGGTGGCACTTCTTGCCGGAAGTTTCGGAGGCATCAATCTGGAAGATATTTCTGCACCGAGATGCTTTGAAATTGAAAGAAAACTAAAAGAACGCTGCGACATTCCGGTATTTCATGATGACCAGCATGGAACGGCCGTTGTAACAGCAGCAGCACTGCTGAATGCACTGAAGTTTACCGGAAGAAAAATCGAAGATATTAAAGTAGTTATGTCCGGTGCAGGAGCAGCCGGAAGTGCGATCATCAAACTGCTGATCGAGCTTGGATTGAAGAATGTTATCATGTGCGACCGCAAGGGTGCCATCTATGAAGGCAGAGAAGGTCTGAATGAAGAAAAAGCAAAGATGGCAGCGATCACCAACAGAGAAAAACAGGCAGGAAGCCTCGCTGACGTACTGAAAGGTGCAGATGTATTTATCGGAGTATCCGCACCGGGAACCGTAACGGAAGAAATGGTAAAGACCATGGCAAAAGATCCGATCCTTTTCCCTATGGCAAATCCGGTTCCGGAAATCATGCCGGATCTGGCAATGAAGGCAGGAGCAGCCGTAGTCGGTACCGGACGCAGTGACTTCCCGAATCAGATCAATAACGTACTGGCATTCCCAGGAATCTTCCGCGGTGCACTGGATGTACGTGCAAAAGATATCAATGATCCGATGAACGCAGCGGCAGCACATGCGATCGCGAACCTGATCGATGAAAGTGAACTGAGGGCAGATTACATTATTCCGGATCCATTTGATCCGAGAGTAAAAGAAGCAGTATCTGCGGCAGTTGCAAAAGTTGCAAGAGAAACAGGAGCAGCAAGAATATAAAAGAACCGGAAAAAATGGTTACAGTTCTGTGATACAGAGGGCAGAAATATCTGCCTTGCATATGAGCCACAAAACGAGCATATAATCACACCAGAAAATCGAGGTCTGTGGAGGACGAGATGGATGGCAGATTATCATCGTTTTGTGGCTTATATTTATGAATATGTAAATGGAAAGAAGATGCAGAATACAGGGTTTGCAAAAATAGAACTGCGAAATGCCATTTGCCGCATCCAGATACATATTCAAAATATAAGAATGCTGGATGGAAAAACAGAAGTATTCGGAATTGTGCGACAGCCAAAAGAGAGCAGAAAAAACAATCCTATTATTCTCCTGATCGGAGAAGGGCAGACACAGGGCAGTGGATTTGACCGGCGTTTTACCGTTCCAGAAGAACCGTTTGTGGAAGAATCCTGTCGTTTTGAACAAGTCTGTGGAATCTATATCAGAAGTCAGAGCGGTAGAAACTGGATGACCGTTTTCGATGATGAGCCAATTGCGATCGAAAATCTTGGGAAACCAGAAGAAATAAAGGCAGAAACAGACGAAGAAAATGTCAAAAAGAGTGAAACGGATAAAGAAGCCGTTGAAGAAAATGAAACAGATAAAGAAAATGTTGGGATTAAGGAAAACGAAAAAAGTGAAAAATCTACAGAGTCAGAAGCTGATCAGGAATTGCAGGAAGAAAATATAAATCTGGATATAACGGAACATGCGAAAGCGGAGCCGGAAATCACAGCAGAAGAGATACAGGAAGAAATATTCTCAAAAGAAGTGTCAGAAGAAATACCAGAAAAAGTATCATTGAAAGATAGATCAGGAAAAATATCGGAAGAAACATTTCAAAAAGAAGTATCAGAAAAAATATCGCAGGAATTACAGGATGCAGTATCACAGAAAGAAAGACCAAAAGAAACAGATGAAGAAATATCACAAAAAGAAACTGCGGGAAAATCTGAAAACGAGAACGAAATCAGAAGTGCAGAAACAGAAAACAAATGTCAGGGCTGCGAGCCGGGAACGGATACCAGATGGAATCGTGCCACAGCACGTTATATACATTTTCAGCCGGTGCAGGATGAAAAGATAGAAGATGCAATTCGCATTCAGCCATCGGACTTAAAAATTCTCTGGCAGAAAGGTCTGCGGCAGGGAAGCAACAGTTTTCTGATGCATGGATATTATCAGCATCAGCATCTGATGATAGGAAAAGGTAAAGAGGGAGGCTATATTCTTGGAATCCCTGGATTTTATGGCGAAAAAAATATGGCAGAAATGTTTGGATTTCCGGAGTTTCGCAGGGCAAAAACAGAGCGGACATCGGAAATAAAAGAACAGACCTTTGGTTACTGGTGCAAAAATCTGATATAAATGTTTTTGTAAAAATATTGTAGACCGCAACATACTAACCGTTTGGCTAGTTCCATTTAAAAATGTTTTCTGTTATAATAAAATGATGATGGGGTCAAAAATCCCCAACTATGATGCCTGCGGATTGTTCCGTGCGTTGCACTTCCACAATCCTCACCAGTATTCGCATATCGTGGGATTATCATCCCACTTTTATGCTCATATCGGAGCGGGTCCCAAGGTCTTTCATCCACCTATGAGCAAGCTCATGTGGATTTAGACCTTTTGACCCTGGCATCATAAAATCAGCAAATGTAAATTTTGACATTATCTGACAGGAGGAAAAAGAGTATGAAAAAACAATTACTGAGTTTTATGCTTACATTGTGCCTTGTGATGTCGCTTGTTCCAGCGACAGCACTGGCAGAAGAAAACGGGCAGGAAAGCAAGACAGTTATCACAGCCGTTGACGAACTTTTGCAATTTGCAAAAGATGTAAATGCCGGTAAGTACGATAACAGGACAAATGCGGTGGTATCTCTTGAAGCAGATCTGGATCTGACAGGTGTTGAGTGGACGCCGATCGGATGTACCAATGACGAAGGAGATGTTGAACATTATTTCAGTGGTAAATTTTATGGAAACGGTCATAGTATTTCAAATATTGATTATGCTTCAATGTATGGAAAAGAGGATATTGGAGGATTATTCGGATTCCTTGGGGGGGGCGGAAATTTCCGGACTGACGCTCAAAGGGAATATTGATGATGCCGGGGAAGGATATGTATTTTTAGGTACACTTGCCGGATATACGGATGGTGCAAAAATTTCTGATTGTATATCGGAAGTAGTGTTCAATAATCATGACAAGTATATCAACGGAACTTTCGGGTTGTGTGGATATGCAGAAAATACAGTAATAGAATATTGTCAAAATAAAGGTAATATCACAATAACCAATGATGTGAGCAGTTTTTACGTAGGTGGAATTGCAGGAATGGTCATGGGAACTTCGGAAATACGTTACTGTTCTAATTCCGGAGATATAAAGTCTTACGCTCCTCAAACTGGAGGGATCGCAGGTCAGATCAGCGGAACTGCAAAAATTATAAATTGCTGTTCAACCGGTAAACTGACACCACTTGGAAAAGGAATCACGGATATGGGCGGTATTGTTGGTGTGGTTGGCACGAATTCAAAGGACGGCAGTGATAATACAGTCAGCCACTGCTATTTTGGCGGCGAAATTGATCTGACGCAGTATACTGCCACACTTCCGTATAAACGTTTTGGTGCAATCGCAGGAAAAAAAGACAGTTCCGATAAAGCTCTGGCAACTTTTGAAAATAATTTCTTTGCCGAGACGGAAAATGTATCTGCCTGTGCAAATAAAGATGGGGCAGGTACAGCGAAAACGATCGAGTATATGAAAACAGAAGATTTCTATAATGAAATCAGTGCTGCTGGCGGTATCTATCGTTTCAGTCAGGGTGAAACACCGCTTTTGCCGAATGTAAAATATTCCGTTTTCTTTACTGTGACTCCATCTGGACTGACAGGTGCGGTCATAAAAGTAAATGGACAGGAAACGGCAAATTTTGCTGAACTTGAAGCAGGCACTTATCCGGTGGAAATCACTGCTGACAACTGTGAGACTTTAAATACAGAAATTACCATTACAGCTGATACAGCAACCCATACACAAACATTTACTCTGACGTACAAAGACGCAGATTATAAGAAAGTGGATGAAGCGATCGAAAAAGCAAATGCGTTGAAGAAGGACGATTACAAAGACTTTTCAGCAGTACAGGAAGCAATCGATAAAGTGATACGTGGAAAGAATATCACGGAGCAGGCGGAAGTAGACCAGATGGCAAAAGCAATCGAGGATGCAATCGCAGCACTGGAAAAAAAGCCGGTTGAGACAGAGGAATCACAGACGCCGGAGACACCGTCTCAGGTTCCGGATCAGAATAAGATAGGTATTTTTACATACCGCATAACCGGAAAAAATACTGCAAAGATGATTACCAGTACAGTGAATGGTGAAAAAAAGAAGAACCTGAGAATTTTCAGTACAGTAAAACTGAATGGAAAAAAATATAAGGTTACATCCGTAGCAAAAAATGCACTGAAAGGAAATAAGAAGGTAAGAACTTTGGTTGTTGGAAAAACAACGGAAAAGATTGGTAAAAGTGCATTTCAAAACTGTAAAAATCTGAAGAAAATTATAATTAAAAGCAAGAACCTGAAAAAGATCGGAAGCAATGCTTTCAAAGGTATTTCAAAGAATGCTGTTGTGAAAGTTCCGAAATCAAAAAAGAAACTTTATACAAAATTGCTTCGAGCAAGCGGATTACCAAAGAGTGTAAAAATTAAATAAAAGAAATATGCTCGGAATAAAAATAAGTGCCTGTGACGTTTTTGGATTATAAAATGTCACAGGCATTTTTGTATAATGAAAAACAGATTAAAGCACTTAATGTTGAGACAGTAAAACGGAATTTAGATGTGCCCAAAATTATTTACTTGATATCTTTTCCGCGCAATTCCACATTTGGAATTGTCTTTTTAAGAATTTCAATATAACGATGCAGAGATTCTGTATCAGGAGCGTGAAAACAGACATCTGGATTTCTCATGGAAGCAAGAATGTGTTCTGATTCCCGGTAAGGCTGCAGATAATAGCGGCGGCATCCGGACAGCCATTTCCCGAGTTCCTTAAAATCCTCATCACGGTGAAGCTCCGCCACAACGGTCGTGCGAAATTCATAATCTATGCCGCAGGACATAATATATTCTTTTGAAAGATTGATATTTTGCAGAAGTTTCTGTGTGCCTGCAGCATCCGGCTGCAGCCCGGAAACTTTTGCATATTGTTCCGGTTGCGTTTTGATGTCCATGGCAATATAATCAAGAAGATGATTTTCATAAAGAAAACGAAGCATTTCCGGATTTGTTCCGTTTGTATCCAATTTCACAAGATATCCAAGAGCTTTGATCTTTGATATAAAATCCGGAAGTTCGCGATACAGCGTAGGTTCACCGCCGCTGATACAGACTCCTTCGAGAATACCGCTTCTTTTTTTCAGAAAGGCAAGCACTTCTTCTTCGGAGATGGAAGGTTCATTTTCCGGCGAAAGGACAAGGTTTCCATTCTGACAGAAAGGGCATCGCAGGTTGCAGCTGCCCAGAAAAACAGAAGCAGCGAGATGCTCCGGGTAATCTAATAGAGTTAAAGTGATAAAACCATGAATATTCATAAAAACCTCCTGGAATTAAAATTGCAAAAAATCAATGTATACACAGCGATTCTGTCAGGCAAATATTAGCCAGAGATGACCGGAATCGCATGCTAAGTCTCACGTGCGTTCGACTTGAATTTGTATAAAAAATGATATTTTCAGTATACCACATTTACAGAAAGGCAAAAGAAAAATATGACAACAGACGAAAAATATATGAAGGAAGCCATCCGACAGGCGAAAAAAGCAAAAACACTGGATGAAGTTCCGATTGGCTGCGTGATCGTTTATGAAGATAAAATTATCGCACGTGGTTACAATCGCAGAAACACCGATAAAAATACACTTTCCCATGCAGAACTCAATGCGATCAGGAAAGCAAGCAAAAAACTTGGTGACTGGAGACTGGAAGGATGTACGATGTACATTACGTTAGAACCATGCCAGATGTGTGCCGGGGCAATCGTTCAGGCGAGAGTATCTAGGGTAGTCATCGGAAGCATGAATCCGAAGGCTGGCTGTGCCGGTTCCGTTTTAAATATTTTGCAGATGGATCGCTTCAATCATCAGGTGGAACTGACAAAAGGAGTTCTTCAGGAAGAATGCAGCACCATGCTGAGTGAATTTTTTAAAGAGCTGCGGGAAAAAAAGAAAGTTAAATTTACTTAGATTTTACACATATCCGCAAACTGTCTTTACATAACACCTGTATACTGCCAAATGATAAGACTTATCAATAAAAGAATCAAAATGCATTTAAAAAGAGCCTGTGAAGGCAGAGGAGAATAAAAAATATGAAGAAAATGAAAGCTTTGCAGATCATCGCTGCAGCAATGGCAGTAACAGTAGCAGCAACATCAGCACCGGTCAATGTTTTTGCATATGGAGAGACAAGTGCAAGCAGCACATTATTTACAGATACACAGAATATTTCAGATTATGCCACCTGGAAAGATAATGTCTGGAATAAAAAAGACGATCAGGGAAATCTTACCGGAGAAGGTGAATCCTATGATTCATCAAGAATTATCTTAACACCTGGTAAGACAGCAAAAGATCTGGGATTTGCATGGTACAGCCAGAAAAAGGGCGAGCCGGCAGTAAAAATCGGAAAAAAAGAAGATTTGAGCGATGCACAGGAATTTAAAGGAACGGCAACGGAGATCAATCGTTCGAATCAGAAAAATACATATAAAGCATCTAATAAAGTTACGGTTGAAGGACTTTTTGAAGAAAATACAACCTATTATTACAGTTATACCGATGATGTAAAAAATCCAAACTGGAGTGAAGTTCAGTCCTATACAACAAAAAAGACAACAAACTTTCAGACAATTCTCGTAGGTGATCCGCAGATCGGAGCATCCGGCTCACAGGGTCAGGGAACTGCCGATGATATCAATATTGCAGTAGATACCTTTAACTGGAATAAAACCCTGGAACAGGCAAAGATCACAGCACCAAATGCAAGCTTTATTCTGTCGGCAGGAGACCAGATTGACTATGCAGGAACAGACAGTTCAGATGGAAAGAATGTCAGAGAAAGCGAATATGCAGGATTTACTTATCCGGCACTTTTGAGAATGCTCCCGCTGGCAACGACCATTGGTAATCACGAGAGCAAAGGAACCGATTATAAATATCACTACAATAATCCGAATTCAGAAGACGGACTTGGAAGCACAAACTCTGGTTCTGACTATTACTTCAGCTATGGAAACGTACTGTTTATCAGTCTGAACAGCAACAACAGAAATACCGTTGAACACAGAGAACTTCTGAAAAAAGCAGTGGAAAGCAATCCGGATGCGAAATGGAAAGTTGTTATGTTCCATCACGACATCTATGGTTCCGGTCAGCCGCACTCTGACACAGACGGAGCAAACTTAAGAGCACTGTTTGCACCGCTGATGGATGAGTTCGGTATTGATATGTGCTTAACCGGACATGATCATTCTTATGCAAGATCCTATCTGATGGCAGACGGAACAGCGATCCAGTATGATGATTCTGTAGCGATCAATCCGGAAGGAACACTTTACATTGCGGCTGGTTCTGCATCAGGAAGTAAGTTCTATAAACTGGCAACCACAAAACAGTATTACATCGCAGAGCGTTCCAACACACAGATTCCGACATTCTCAACCATTGATTTTTCGGATGAATCCATCGTTATCAAAACATACGATTACAATGGAAACAAATATGCAGATGATTATACACTTTACAAAACAGGCGAAAAGGTTTCCATGAAGGATCTGATCGCACAGGCGAAAGAAATCAAAAACGATGGTTATACAGAAGCATCCTGGAATAAACTGCAGAGCGAAATTGCAGCAGCCGAAGACCTGATGAAATATACAGCAGAGGATAAAGGTGCAGTACAGCTGGCAGCCGTATATGATAAGACGAATGATGCAGATAATGCAAATGATATGCTGAATTACTATGGCTATGCTCAGGGTGATTATAAGCGAGGCGACAGCACTGCTTTAAAAGCCGGATTCTCAACTTTACTGGACAAGACTATGGATATGCAGCTGCTCATTGCAAAGAAAAAATTTGAAAATCAGTATGACAGTCTTCTGGAAGCAAAAGTAAATCTGCAGAAAAAAGAAACAAACAAAAATGACAATAACAACAATAATAACGGCAACAATACAGACAACAACGTAACGCCTGCTGCAACAGCAAAATTACAGCTGAAAGCAGGAAAGAAGACAGTAAAAGCAGGTTCAACTATTGCTTTAAAGAAAGGCAAAACGGTACAGCTCAGCCTGACCATCAACGGTGTTACAGGAAAGAACGTAAAATACAAAACTTCAAACAAAAAAGTTGTAAAAATTTCCAGTACAGGAAAAATGAAAGCTGTGAAAAAGAGCAAAAAGAAAGTAAAAGTAACGGCTTCCTTTGGAAAGCAGAAGATTACATTTAAAGTAAAAACAAAATAATTTTCAGATGAAACACATAAGATGTGAGGTGGCTTTCGACTTTACAGGCGGCGGGCCACAAAGCAAATGGTTGCAGAACTGAACTATATTAAAACAGAGGATTCGGAAAATGAAAAAATATTCAAATGCAATATTTGTGGTTTTCCTCATAATCTTCGCAGCGGGACTTTGGTTATTTAATTCCAATATAACCAGAGTTCCTTTGCTTTCAGATGATAATTTTTATTTTGTAAAAGCAAAAGTTGTTGAGGTTGTAGAGGATAACACAGTAAACAAAGAAGTCAATGGCGGAAGCCAGAATGTGAAAGTAGAGATCACATCAGGAAAATATAAAGGAAAAATATGCGAAGCAAACAACATGAATGGTTATCTTTACGGAACTTATTGCAAAAAGGGAACGAATGTGATCGTGCAGCTGAGCAGTTATGGCGATGAACTGTCAGGAAGTATTTATGGCTATGACAGAGGTAATTTTATATGGCTGATCGTTGCAGTTTTAGGAGCGGCATTATTTCTGGTTGGAGGAAAACGTGGACTGAAATCTATGCTGGCACTTGTTTTTACCTTTATCTGCATTATTTACTTATACATTCCGCTGATGTACATAGGTGTCTCTCCCTTCCTGGCAGCAGTCGCAGTGGTGATCGTGGTGACGATTGTTTCGATTTATCTGATCTGCGGAAGTACAAAAAAAGGAATCTGTGCTATGACGGGAACGATATCAGGCGTACTGATCGCAGGCATATTTGCGACAGTATTTGGAAAAATAACCAGAATCACAGGTTATAACATTGAAGATATCGAAACGATGGTGTATGTGTCTCAGAACAGTAAACTTCAGATAGGCGGAGTACTGTTTTCCGGTATCCTGATTGCATCTCTTGGAGCAGTCATGGATGTTGCAGTTTCTATTTCCTCGACAATAGAAGAAATCCATAATAAAAGACCGGAGCTGACGGCGAAAGAACTGTTTAAGTCAGGGATACATGTGGGAAAAGATATGATGGGTACCATGTCAAATACACTGATCCTCGCATTTACCGGAGGAGCGATCAATACGATGATCTTAATTTATGCATACATTATGCCGTACCTTCAGGTAGTAAATATGTATTCGATCGGTATTGAAGTAATAAAAGGAATTTCAGGAACATTGGGGATTGTACTGACTGTGCCGATCGTGTCTGTGATATCGGCGAAAGTATACAGCGGAGGTTTTAGAATGTACAAATGAATGTTATAAAAAAATAGTTGTGTAAAATAGCACGCCATAATGATTCGAAAACAATCTCCTGACACGCTGCGTTTCCTGTTCGGTTCGCTCGTGTGTTAGCCGCCCTTCGCCTAAACTCGCCTCTTCGAGGCTCAGACAGCGGCTCTTTGGGGCGGCAACATCGCAAACCTCACGACGGAAGCCTTGCTACCGTCAGAGCGATTTGTTTTCGAATTCATCATGGCTGTATTATTTTACGCACCATATTTTACAATGCAGTTCGTCTGCACATTGCCAAAAGCTCCTGGCCTGCCAGTGAGTGCTTAAGCGAAAAGCTTTCTCAAGCCAAAATACAGAACATGAAAAAGCAGAAGTAAAGTAACGAAAATTTGCCGCCGTCACTGTGCCTCTGCTTTTTTACTATCTTGATGCGGAACGTTTTGATTCTAAAAACTTTCTGCGTGCACCAGCGTGGCAAAAGGCTGTTTCCTGCCAGCGTGTAAAATATGATATGAAGTGTTTTTAAAAACTATGGCTGTTCAAAAACGTACGGCAATGTGCAAAATGAACAATTCCCAAGAAGGCACTTTTACGTGCCCTTCGGGGAATTCGTTCATTTGCACATGCAATACTGTTCATTTGCAAACAGTATTTTAAAATGTGCGGCATTTCCATTCCTTACATCTGCCAGGAAACCAACGGTAAATTTTTATTCCGGTAAAAACAGTTTTGTGGAGTCGTTTCCGTCAGAAGCGGAATTATCGCTGCCATCACTGCTGCTTCCATCTGAACTTGTCTCAGAGGAAGTTTCGCTCTCGGAAGAAGTCTCACTTTCAGAGGAAGCGGTTGTATTTCCATCTGAGCCGGATGTGCTGTTTGAATCCGTGGTATTTGCGGAGTCAGATGTACTGTTTGCATCGGAATTATCTCCGGAAATGCTGTTTCCGATCTGATTGCTCAGTTCTTTGACTTTTTCTTCGATTCTGGTCTTCTCACTGTCTTCGGCCGGTGTCGGCTGATAGTTGTTGAATGTGCTGTCGGAAGAAATCGTGCAAGGAATGATGGAATTCGTTGTTTGGGTCAGCTCTTTGCCTGCACTGAAAGTAAAGGTCGGCTGGAAAATAACGGTATCCATGTCGTCCGGGTACATATTTACACCATCGCAGAAGCTTCCCAGGCTGTAGAAGATCGTTCTTCCATTATAAACTTCCATACCCTGCAGAACGTGAGGATGATGTCCGACTACCAGATCTGCCCCTGCATCAATCGCTGCGTGTGCCAGTGTTGTCTGGTCGCTGTCTGGTGTTGTCTCGCCGTTCGCTCCCCAGTGGAAATTTACGATGATCAGGTTTGCACCCTGTTCTTTTACTGCATTGATATCATTTGTCAGCTGTGTCCTGCACTCACTTACCTGTTTGTCAATGGCAGATATACCGACAAGTCCGACCTTGATGCCTTTGATCTCAAGAACAGAGGTATCGTCGTTGCCAAAAGTCGTGATCCCTGCGTCTTTCAGAGTGGTCTGTGTTTCGGTCAGACCGGCGGTTCCGTAATCTTCGGTGTGATCGTTGGCAAGGTTGACAGCCTCGATCGAACTGTTAGAGAGTGCGGAAACATAGGAAGGATCGCCTTTATAAACATCGCTCTTGCTGGCTGAATTCTCAGCGGTTGTCAGTGCACCTTCCAGGTTGATAATGGAAAGATCATCCCCTTCCAGGTAAGATTTCACATTCTGGAAGAAATAATCAATACCATATACGGACTGATAAGCATCAAAATTGTTGTACTGGTCAGAATCCGGAGCAGAGCCAAGAGTGCAGTCACCCATCAGGCTGATCGTGATGCTTGTCTCAGCAGCAAGTGTTTCTTTCGGTGTGGCAGACTCGGTTCCGGTCTCGGACTGAGCTTCGGTTGATAACGTTTCTTTTTCTGCTTTTTTGTGTTCACTGACTGGCGGTATTTTATCAAAAGCCAGCAGTAAAAAAATCAGGGCGGCACAGGCGAAAACACCGAAAAAAGCGATGTTTAGGTACAGCTGCTGCTGTTTGTTACTGCCCCTGTCAGCATTGTGGTTTAATTTGTTTTTATCCATGACTTTGCCCCTTCTGAAAACTTAGTAACTCCCATGGCTGGTTGCTCTATGGTGATTATAGAGGAAAAACAAGAAAAAGTAAACCGTGAAAAAAGAGTGAAAGCAGTTCTTTTTACAAAAGAGCAGAGATTCTTCTTTGATGCCATGAAAAAAGTAATGGGAGTTAAAACAGGAAGGCAGTAGAAAATATACAGGTGTCTTGACACGTGCAAAGACCAGTAGTATAATGTCGTTCATGGCAAAACAAATCCGTGACAGGAAAGAGGTATAAGAAAATGAATGAATATTATGATGCCATTATTGTAGGTACCGGAGCGGCAGGTCTTTACTGTGCCCTGAATCTTCCAAAAAGAAAAAAAATTCTGATGCTTACAAAGCAGGGGGCGGATCTGTCAGATTCGTTTCTGGCACAGGGCGGTATCTGCATGCTGCGTGGTGAAGATGATTATGAGGATTATTTTGAAGACACCATGCGTGCAGGGCATTATGAAAATAATAAAAGAGCGGTCAATCTGATGATCCGAAGCTCCAACGATATCATTCGTGATCTGCTGTGGAGAAATGTAGATTTTGTGCGTGCAGAGGATGGCGAGCTTGCATTTACAAGAGAAGGTGCACACTCCAGACCAAGAATCCTCTTCCATGAGGACATTACCGGAAAAGAGATTACGCAGACGCTTCTGGATCAGGTAAAGACAAAAGAAAATATTGAAATCTGTGAGTATATGACGATGGTAGATATCATATCGAAAGACAATATCTGCGGCGGTGTGATTGCAATGGATGCAAAAAATAATGTTTATCCGATCCGTTCCCAGTTTGTTGTGCTGGCATGCGGTGGTATCGGGGGTCTTTTCCAGAATTCTACCAACTATCCGCATATTGCCGGAGACGGACTTGGTATTGCAATGAAACATCAGGTGAAATTAGAGCATCTGGATTACATACAGATCCATCCGACAACTTTATTTTCACATAAACCGGGAAGACGTTTCCTGATTTCAGAATCTGTCCGTGGCGAAGGGGCACTTCTTTATGACAAAAACGGTCAGCGTTTTACGAATGAACTTCAGCCAAGGGATCTGCTCAGTCAGGCGATTTTTGAGCAGATGGAAAAGGACGGTACTGATTTTGTCTGGGAAGATATGCGTCCGCTGGGTGAAAAAACGATCATGCAGCATTTCCCGAACATTTATCAGCACTGTATTGAGGAAGGATTTGATCCGAGAAAAGAGCCGATTCCGGTTGTTCCGGCACAGCACTATTTTATGGGAGGTATCCAGGCAGATTTGAGCAGCCGGACTTCCATGCGTGGACTCTATGCCTGCGGTGAGACAAGCTGCAATGGTGTCCATGGAAAGAACCGTCTGGCAAGCAATTCGCTTCTGGAATCTCTGGTCTTTGCAAGACGGGCAGCAGATGATATGATATTTGGAGAAGCACCGGAGATGTGCAGACCGGACCGACTGGATCTGAATCAATATGAAGACCAGAATGTAATTTTGGAAGGGTATCATAAACAAGTGCTGAATGAGATAGAGAGGATGAAAAAAGCAAATGAATAGTATAACTATGAAAATGCAGGCGGATCAGCTGATCCGTATGGCACTGCAGGAAGATATCACAAGTGAAGACGTTTCTACAAATGCAGTTATGCCGACCGAGGTAAAAGGAACGGTAGATCTGATCGCAAAAGAAGACGGAATTATCGCCGGACTGGATGTCTATGCAAGAGTTTTTCAGATGTTGGATGAGAAAACGGAAATTGATTTTAAATGCAAAGACGGTGATGAGGTAAAAAAAGGTGAGCTGATGGCAACGCTTACCGGAGACATCCGTGTACTGTTATCCGGAGAACGTGTGGCACTGAATTATCTGCAGAGAATGAGCGGAATTGCCACTTATACAAGACAGGTCGCAAAACTTCTGGAAGGAAGCAAAGTAACACTTCTGGATACCAGAAAAACGACGCCAAACTGCCGTGTATTTGAAAAATATGCAGTGCGTGTGGGCGGAGGATGCAACCACAGATACAACTTATCAGACGGTGTACTTCTGAAAGATAATCACATCGGTGCAGCCGGAAGCATCACAAAAGCAATCACAATGGCAAAAGAATATGCTCCGTTTGTACGCAAAATCGAGATTGAAGTAGAAACCCTGGAGCAGGTAAAAGAAGCGGTGGAGGCCGGAGCAGATATTATCATGCTCGACAACATGACACCGGAAGTGATGAAACAGGCTGTGGAACTGATCGATGGAAGAGCACAGACGGAATGCTCCGGAAACATTACAAAAGAAAATATTGCACGCATCCGTGAAATCGGAGTTGATTTCGTATCCAGCGGAGCGTTGACACACTCTGCTCCGATTCTGGACATTTCCATGAAGAACCTTCATGCAGTCTGAAAGGAGCTGGGACTATGAATACTGCGGAAAGACGAAATGAAATTTTAAACTTTCTTCAGAATGCAGATGAACCGGTTGCTGCAAGGAAACTGGCGAGCCAGTTTGGAGTCAGCCGCCAGGTGATCGTGCAGGATATGGCAGTGATTCGTGCAGCGACTCCGGGAATTTTATCAACAACAAGAGGATATGTGATACAGCAGGACAGCAGCTGCGTTCGTGAATTTAAAGTTCGTCATGAATCGGATCAGACAGCAGAAGAAATGAATCTGATCGTGGACTGTGGCGGCAGGATCTGCAATATCAGTATCAGCCACAGAGTCTATGGAAGAGTCAGTGCAGAAATGGATATCAGGTCAAGACAGGATGTAAATGAATTTATTACCGCATTGAACAACAGTAATTCCAGTGCACTGAGTAATGCAACATCCGGTTATCACTATCATCTGGTTGAAGCAGCGAGCGAAGAGAGACTGGATCTGATCGAAGAACAACTGAAAAAAGCAGGACTCCTGGCACCGCTTCAGCCATGGGAGCAGAATACAAAACAGGAAGGAAACGAAGAATGACAATAGCAGAAATTCAGCAGGAGATCCTGCGTATGAAAAAAGAACAGGATGTATGTATTCTGGCTCATGCTTATCAAGGTCAGGAAATTCTGGAAGTAGCAGATTATATGGGAGATTCTTACGGACTGAGCGTACAGGCATCCAAAAGCAAATGCAGCGGCGTGATCATGTGCGGTGTGCGTTTTATGGCCGAGACCTGTAAAATTTTAAGCCCGGATAAAAAAGTATGGCTGCCAAACCCTGCAGCCGGATGCCCGATGGCAGAACAGCTTGATCTGGAAGGTCTTCGCACCTTAAAAGCAGAATATCCGGACTATACGGTTGTGGCGTATATCAATACAACATCAGAACTCAAGACAGAATGTGATGTATGCGTGACTTCTTCTTCAGCAGTGGAAATCTGCAGTCATCTGGAAAACGACAAAATCCTGTTTATTCCAGATCCGAACCTGGGACGCTATGTAGCGGAACAGCTTCCGGAAAAAACCTTTGCTTTTTATAAAGGTGGCTGCCCGCGTCATATCGTAGTCAGTGCAAAAGATGTCGAAAAAGCAAGGGCAGATCACCCGGATGCACTGCTTCTGGTCCATCCGGAATGCCGTCAGGAAGTTGTCGAAAAAGCAGATTATGTCGGATCTACCACAGGGATCATGGATTTTGCAAAGAAATCCGATAAAGAAGAATTTATCATCGGAACAGAGAACAGCATTGTAGAACACCTTCAGTTTGCCTGTCCGGATAAAAAATTCTATCCGCTGGCAGTTCCGCTCACCTGCATGAACATGAAGATCACAACACTTATGGATGTCTATAACTGCCTGAAAGGAAGAGGCGGCGAAGAGATCCACCTTCCGCAAAACGTGCTCGAAGGAGCAGGAAGATGTATCAACCGCATGGTAGAGCTTGGTGGCTGATGGGGTAAAATCCGAAGTAAAACTTGACAAAACAGCGGATTCACGATATAGTAACTTAGACCACGCAGCCGGGGAGATAGCGGTGCCCTGTACCTGCAATCCGCTACAGCAGGGGTGATACCAATCCGAGGGTTTTTAGCTGCAAAGCTGCCTTCTATAAGTGGTGATGACGTTTGGGTCTCGTGCAACAGAAATCTGTGAACCGTGTCAGGGCAGGAATGCAGCAGCACTAAGCAGAACCTTTTGTGTGACGCGAGGGTGCCTGGATTGAGCTAACTGTAGGAGTAACGTTTGTGGCGGAAGTTCAAAGTGCGGTGCGTGGTAAAAAAATGCAAGCAAATAAAATAAGAAAAAATTCATGATTATATAAAAAAGACATACAAAACAGAAAAATCCTGCGATGTATGTCTTTTTATTATGCCAATACCTGATCGGCTGATAAAATTGCAAAGCCTCACATACGTTCGGTCTGGATACGATCCGGGTAAGAGAAAATTTAGCGGATTGCGTTTACAAGTGCCTTAATATAAGAAGGATCTGTTCCGCAGCATCCGCCGACCATGGAGGCACCAAGGTCAACAAGACGTTTCATGCTTTTGCCGAAATACTCCGGTGTCATATCATAAACAGCAATTCCCTGATCGTTGATCGTCGGCATACCGGCATTTGGTTTGGCGATGACCGGAACAGAGAGACTGCCGGCAAGATTCTGGATAATATTTTCGAGCTGATCAGGGCCTGTAGAACAATTGATACCGACCGCATCTGCACCCATCTCTTCGAGCATCGGTGCTGTCTCGAAAATATTTCCGCCAAAGAAAAGACTGCCGTCAGCCTGCATGGTCAGAGAACAGAGAATCGGAAGGTCGCAGACAGCATGTGCGGCATCGATCACTGCCATGGTTTCGTCTGCACCGATCATCGTCTCAGCGATCAGCAGATCCACGCCTGCATCCACCAGAGCTGTGATCTGTTCTTCATAAGCAGAAAGAAGCTCATCGTATTCTGCATCCATTTTGCTGGTCGTGGTGATATCTCCGGCGATCAGAGCCTTTCCCTGTACGGCTTCTTTTGAGAGAGCAACAAGGGCGTGGTTATAATGATCTACCTGACCAGAAAGACCGTGATTTGCCAGAGAGATGCGGTTTGCAGCGAAAGTAGGAGCATAGATGATCTGAGATCCTGCTTCTGCATAGGCTCTCTGAAGCTGGATGATCGTATCCGGATGTTCCAGAACCCATTTTTCAGTACATACACCTTTTGGCATACCGGCTTTCATGAGATTAGAGCCGGTCGCACCGTCCAGAATTACAGGTCCATGTTCAAAAAGTTTCTTAAAATCCTGTTTCTGCATAGATTTTCCTCCATTATACAAGAAAAAGCACTGTGAATAGAATGAGCCGTACAGTACTTTTTTGTATAAACTTATATTAATTTGAATAGTTAACGGAGACGGAGGGATTTGAACCCTCGTGCCCCGGAGGACAACCTGATTTCGAGTCAGGCGCGTTACGGCCACTTCGCTACGTCTCCATGCGAATACGCATTTCATTATAAATGCAGCGGAAAAAATAGTCAAGCCGGAAAAAGAACAGAGAATGTATTTTTGTATGAAAAAAGTGCATAAACTGTGATAAATAAAAGCACAATGGTGAAAACTATAATATGAATAATCTCTGGATAGGAATGATACTGCTTGGGATCGTCTATGGGGCAGTCACGGGAAATATGCAGGCAGTGACAGATGCGGCATTTGCATCGGCAAAAGATGCCGTGACGCTGTGCATCACCATGACCGGAATGATGGCACTCTGGGTTGGCGTGATGGAGATAGCCAGAGGAGCCGGACTGATCAGAAAATGGTCCGAAAAATTAAAGCCGTTTATCCATTTTCTTTTCCCGGGGATTCCAAAAGGACATAAGGCACAGGAATATATCGCGGCAAATATGATCGCAAATATTCTCGGGCTTGGATCAGCGGCAACGCCGGCGGGATTAAAAGCGATGGAAGAACTGGCAGAAATAAAAAAAGAAAAAGGTCTGCCCGAAGAAGTCGCAAGCAATGAGATGTGTACCTTCCTGATCTTAAATATTTCTTCCCTTCAGCTGATACCGGTCAGCGTGATCGCCTATCGCAGTCAGTACGGAAGCAGCAATCCCTCTGCCATCACCGGAGCGGCTATCGCAGCAACACTGGTAAGCACGGCAACGGCGGTTATTTTCTGCAAAATAAAAGAAAAAATGACAAAAGATACTTTTTGACAGTGTTATCCTGTAATAACAATCTTGAAAAAACAGGATGATTATAATATACTTAGAACCAAGGGTTAAAAGGAAAGCAGATAACTGCACTTCAGAAAATAACGGAGATAGCATATGAAGAAAAGAAATTTTCTCTCATGTCTTCTTATCATCGCCATAGTACTTGCAACCATTTCTCCGACTGTTCTGTTTGCGGCAGAAGATATTGCCCAGGATGAACAGGTGTATGATGAGACGTACACAGAAGAGACGGAGGAATATGTAGAAGAAACTCCAGAGGCATATGATTGGACGATAGAGACAAATGAATTGAAAAAATGGCCCCAGGGTCCCCGGGTAGAAGCAGAAGGTGCAACTGTCATGGATCTGGATACAGGGGCATTTCTTTACAGCAAAAACGCAGAAGCAAAACTGTATCCGGCGAGCATCACCAAGATCATGACGATGCTGGTCGCCTTGGAGCACATCAGTGACAGTGACCTGGATACAAAAGTGAAAGCATCTGAGAGTGCACTTGCTCCGATCGATTCGGACAGCAGCCAGATCTGGCTGTCCGTCGGGGAGAAGATCACAGTCCGTTCTGCCCTGTATGCGATCATGCTGGCATCTGCAAACGATGCGGCAAATGTGATCGCAGAGTACGTCGGCGGATCGATGGACAATTTTGTGAAGATGATGAATGACAAGGCAAAAGAGCTTGGCTGCGTCAACACCCACTTTGTCAATCCGCATGGTCTGCACAACAAAAAACATTATACCTGTGCCCACGATATGGCACTGATTGCTCAGGCAGCCTTTCAGATTCCGCTGTTCCGGAAAATAACAAAAACAGTCGAATACAAAATCCCGAAAACAAAATATATGAAAGAAGACCGCTGGCTGGTCAATCACCAGAAAATGCTCTATGAAGACGGTGAGTTTACTTACAAAGACTGCGAGGGCGGCAAGACGGGATTTACGGACGAAGCGTGGAACACGCTCGTTACTTATGCAAAGAAAGACGGCAAGACGCTGGTGTGTGTTGAGCTTCGCGTCAATGGTTCCTGGAAAACCTTTAATGAATCTGCGGAACTTTTAGATTACGGGTTCGACAAATTCCGCCACGAAGAGATCGATGCGGCTCTTGATACGACAACACTCGGACAGCTGGCAGGTATCTGTCATTTCGGCACAGCATCCGTTCTGGATCAGAAAGAAGCCGGTATCTGGGCGGTCGAAGGGAAAAGTACCGTAAGCGTTACGATCCCGAAAAAACTAAAAACGGACAAGCTGAAGCGAGGTTTCTGTGACGGAAACAAGATTGTTTACAGTTATCAGGGCTGGGAAGTCGGAGAGGAAACCTTAAAGTTTAACAATCCGGCATTTGAGGTGACAAAGACAGAAATTTCAGATGCGACACTGCAGGGTCAGACAGACACAAATGGCAGTGAAACAGAGACAGCGGGAAGTACAGAAGCACCGGAAAAAGATGCATCCGGCAGCAAAGGGTTCGAAGAGAAAGTTGATGAATTTATGGATAATATAACATTTGGATTCCTGAATATATGGACATCCTTCAACGGTTGGGTAGATCAGCACGAAATGCTGTCTGCGACGGTAGGGATGATCCTGATCCTGCTTATGATCCCGCTTATCGTCATCGCTTACATGCGTGACAAAAACGATAAGCTGGCAAGGAAAGAACGCGAGCAGGACAAAGAACAGCGAAGAAAGATAGAAGAAAATATAGACAGCAAATCTTTCCAAGAGATCGAGTCAGAGATTCGTTCAGAACTTGAGAAAGAGGAACGCAGAAAGCGAGAAGCCGAAGAAGAAGAGAAGCGATTACGGGAAATGGAAGAGCTGATCGACCGGCAGAAAGCAAAAGAAGCACAGGAAACAAAAGAAACAAAAGAAATAAAACCAACAGAAAAACCCGAAGAAGAGATCCTGCCGGCAGAACAGCCAAAAACAGAGGATCTGAAAAAAGAAGAGGAGGATTAAAAAGAGTATGAACTGGGTAGCACCGATCAAGGATGATACAACACTTGAAAAATTTAAACAGAAATTAAGAGAGGTAGATGACAAGTACTATATTTTATTTGAGATAGGAGTGGGGACCGGTCTGCAGCTTCAGGAGATCCTGAAATTCCGCAACAAAGACATCAGGGATAAAGACAGCATTGAAGCAAGTATCGGAACAAAAAATATCAAACGTACTTTTCAGATTCCGCAGGAACTCAAAGAGATCATCAGCCAGTATACAGAAGGCAAAGATCCGGAGGCTTATCTGATCCTCGGACATTCCGGTTCACCGGCACCGCTTTCCAGAGAACAGGCTTACCGCGTATTTAAAAACGTCGGAAAGAGCATGGGACTGAATGCGATCGGTGCACAGACAATGCGTAAAACCTTTGCATGGAGATATTACAAAGAGACAAACGATATTTACTATATCCAGAATCTTCTGAACCATGCATCACCATCGATCACTTACCGTTATATCGGAGAAAAACCAAACGTAGAAGTTGTTCTGAAAAAGATGACCCCGGAAGAAAATGAGAGAAGCCGTTACATGCTCTACAAAGACAATGCAGGAAAGAACCGTATCCATGCACTGACAGAAGAGCTGATACATATCGAAAGAGAGCTGGATAATCCGACCAATAACGACGCTTTCTACGGCAGAGTAGACTGTCTGCTCGCTGAGCTGGAAGAGCTGATGGATAACTTCAAGAACACAAAATAAAAACAGGAGAAAAAATATGGCAAAGCTCTCCCTTAAGCATGTCAGCAAACGGTATCCAAATGGATTTTGGGCGGTAAAAGATTTTAATCTCGAAATGGAAGACGGAGAGTTTGTGATACTTACCGGTTCTCCGAAATGCGGAAAATCCACCGTTCTTCGTATGATCGCCGGAGCAGAAGATGTGACGGAAGGCATCCTGGAACTGGACGGAAAACCGATTAATGACGTCGAACCAAAAGACCGGGAGATTGCCATGGTTTTTCAGTATTACAGTCTGTATAAAAATATGACCGTTTACGATAATCTTTCGTTTGGAATGAAACTGAAAAAATGTTCCACGGAGCAGATCGAAGCGGCTGTAAAAGAAGCAGCAGATATGCTGGGACTGGAAGAACTGTTAAACCGCAGGCTGAAGATTCTCTCAGAAGGACAGAAAAAGAGGGTGGCTCTTGGCAGGGCGATCATCCGCAAACCCAAACTTTTTCTGTTTGATGAGCCTTTAAATGGTCTGGACGAAAAAGTTCAGGTTCAGATCCGGACAGAAATAGAAAAATTACATGAAAGATACGGCACAACCATACTTTATGCTGCACATGATAAAGATGAAGCAAAGAAGTTTGATGCCGAAAACAATCGCATCTTGCTTTTTTAGCCGGATGCGATTATACTTTACCTATGCGGGCAAAAGACAGAATTCTGCCCGTTTCGTGAATAAGATTTCAATTTTCAGGAGGTAGAACATGGTCAAGTTATATGACGGCGGAGTTTATCTGGTAAACGGCACCGAGATCGTGGAAGATAACCATGATGCAGAAGCAATACTGAAACAAAAAATGGGCGATGGTGTTCCTTCAAAAGCAGAGGCTGCGAAGAATACAATCGCTTATAATATATTACAGGAACACAACACATCCGGTAATATGGATAAATTAAAGATTAAGTTCGACAAACTGACATCTCACGATATCACGTTTGTAGGAATCATTCAGACAGCAAGAGCGTCAGGACTGGAGAAATTCCCGATCCCTTATGTACTGACAAACTGCCATAACAGCCTCTGTGCAGTAGGCGGAACGATCAACGAGGACGACCATATGTTTGGACTTACCTGTGCGAAAAAATATGGTGGAATCTATGTACCGCCTCATCAGGCAGTTATCCATCAGTTCGCAAGAGAAATGCTGGCAGGCGGCGGAAAGATGATCCTCGGATCAGACTCCCACACACGTTACGGTGCACTGGGAACCATGGCGATGGGCGAAGGCGGACCGGAGCTTGTAAAACAGCTGCTCTCCAAAACTTACGATATCAATATGCCGGGTGTGGTAGCGATTTATCTGGACGGTGAGCCGATGAAAGGTGTCGGTCCTCAGGACGTTGCTCTGGCGATCATCGGAGCTGTCTTTGAAAATGGCTATGTAAAGAACAAAGTCATGGAATTTGTCGGACCGGGCGTAGAGAAACTGAGTGCAGATTTCCGTATCGGTGTGGATGTTATGACAACCGAAACGACCTGCCTGTCCTCCATCTGGAGAACCGATGATGACAAGATCAGAGATTTCTATGATATCCATGGCAGAAGTGAAGATTATAAAGCACTGAATCCGGGTGCAGTTACATACTATGACGGCATGGTTTATGTAAACTTAAGCGAAATCCGTCCGATGATTGCGATGCCGTTCCATCCAAGCAACACCTACACCATCGACGAGCTGAATGCAAACCTGATGGATATTCTGGACGATGTAGAGAAAAAAGCAAAAGTCAGCCTTGGCGGAGCGGTAGAATATTCTCTGAAAGATAAAGTACATAACGGCAAACTCTATGTAGAGCAGGGAATCATCGCAGGATGTGCAGGCGGCGGATTCGAAAACATCTGTGCGGCAGCCGATATCCTGAAAGGTTCCAACATCGGAGCAGATGCCTTTACGTTAAGCGTATACCCGGCAAGTACTCCGATCTATGTAGAACTGGCAAGAAACGGCAGACTGGCAGATCTGATGGCAGCAGGTGCGATCGTGAAGACAGCATTCTGCGGACCATGTTTCGGAGCAGGTGATACACCGGCAAACAATGCCCTGAGTATCCGTCACTCTACACGTAACTTCCCGAACCGTGAAGGAAGCAAACTGCAGAATGGCCAGATTTCTTCCGTAGCACTGATGGATGCACGTTCCATCGCAGCTACTGCAGCAAACAAAGGATACCTGACTGCGGCTACCGATGTGGACGTAGATTTCAGCAATCCAAAATATTACTTCGACAGTTCTATTTACGCAAACCGTGTATTTGACAGCAAGGGCGTGGCAGATCCGGATCAGGAGATCCAGTTTGGTCCGAACATCAAAGACTGGCCGGAAATGGCACCGCTGGCAGAAAATATGGTATTGAAAGTCGTATCCGAGATCCACGATCCGGTTACTACAACCGACGAGCTGATCCCATCCGGAGAGACATCTTCCTACCGTTCTAACCCGCTTGGACTGGCAGAATTTGCACTCTCCAGAAAAGATCCGGCATATGTAGGACGTGCAAAAGAAGTACAGAAAGCAGAAAAAGCCCGCGAAGCCGGAAACTGTCCATGTGAAGCTTTTGATGAACTCAAACCGGTCTGGGATGAGATCAAAAAAGCATATCCGGATATGAACAGTGAAAATACCTGTATCGGAAGCACGATCTTCGCAGTAAAACCGGGAGATGGTTCCGCACGTGAGCAGGCTGCATCCTGTCAGAAAGTACTGGGCGGCTGGGCAAACATCGCAAATGAATATGCGACAAAGAGATACCGCTCCAACCTGATCAACTGGGGTATGCTTCCATTTATCATTGACAAAGGGGAGCTTCCGTTTGCAAACGGCGATTACCTGTTTATCCCGAACGTAAAACAGGCAGTCAAAGACAAAGCAAAAGAAATGAAAGCTTATGTTGTCGGAGATGGATTAAAAGAAATCACCCTGAAAATGGATGAACTGACGGATGATGAAAGAACGATTATCCTCAAAGGATGTCTGATCAACTACTACAGAGATTCTTCAGAAGAATAAAAAATAAAGAGGTTAAGATTAAAAAGGTGTCATACGAATTCGTACTTCTTACGCTTACCCTGGCATCTAAAATAAAAAGGACGGCAGATTTTAAATTTGCCGTCCTTTTTATGAAAATGATGTTGGGGGCAAAAAATTTTGCATCATTGCAACCTTTTACCGGTGGAGAGCATCTAACCTACAGAAAATGCAGGATACAAAAAAATCCGGCATAGAACCTGGGAGGTGATAAAACATGAGCAGCGAAGCGTGGCTGATACGGAAAGCCAAAAAAGGCGATACAAAAGCTTACGGAGAATTGATACAGCTTCATAAAGACTATTTTTACCGGAATGCATTCTGCTATGTAAAAAATGTAGATCTGGCGGGAGATGTTTTCCAGGAAGCCGTTACCATCGGGATGCTTTCCATCAAAGATCTGAAAAATCCGAACTATTTCCGCACATGGATGACACGCATTATTTATAACTGTGCAAACGAAATGTTCCGAAAAGCGGAAAGAGAAATCGGAAGCCTGGATGCGGAGATACGGGACAGAGCAGAAGAGAATGGCGGGGCAAGCCGTGAAGAGATCATCGATCTGCACAATGCAGTTGAATCTCTGGAAGAGCCGTATCGAACTATCATAAAACAGAAATATTTTGAAGATAAGAAAATTTCCGAAATTGCAGCTTATACGGGAAGAGCAGAAGGGACTGTTAAATCAGATCTTTCCAGAGCAAAAAGAAAATTAAAACTGATCTTAGAAGAAGGGTAGGGGTTCGTAATGATGAATAGAGAGAAACAGAAAAAAGAACAGAAAACATTTGAATATATCGAAAATCCGGAGCAGATCGAAGGCTTTGATAAGATTCCGGTGCCGGAAGATCTGGATCAGCGGGTCCGGGCAGGCATTGAAGAGGGGAAAAAGAGACGGAAGAAAACAGCGTTTCGAAAAACGGCAAAAGCCGGAATGGGAATGGCAGCTGCGGTGGCACTGGCATCGGTGTTATGTATTTCCAATCCATCTTTTGCAGCAAAAATGCCACTGATCGGTCACATTTTTGAACAGGTGGAAAACAACACCAGCGTAAAAGGAGATTTCAGTCAGGTTGCAGAAACTCTGACACAGTCCACAGAAAACACAGCAGATCAGAAAGCGGACAAAACAGTAAAAAATGCAGACAGCAAAAATGGCAATACAGGAATTGATGATGATTCGGAAGTTCCGGCAGATGGAGCCTATACAAAGACATCCAATGGCATTACTGTGACATTATCCGAAGTTTACTATAATAAAAATGCCATGTACATTGCTATGAGCCTTTACAGTGAAGAGCCATTTCCAGAAGATATAAAAATCAAAGATCATGTCAAAGACTATATTTTAAACTTTGACCAGGCAGCCATCAGCGGAGAGAATACCTTTAGCTTCATGCCGGATGAAAAAACATTTTTATTTAATTATATGGAAGGAAAATTTGTGGACGATCACACCTTTGCCGGTATGCTGCGAGTAGATTTAAGTTCTCTGGAGACAGAACCGACCGATACCTTTACCTGCCATATGGCACTGGATTCCATTCGCTTTGACAATGTAAACTTCACGGTTGCGGATGAAAAAATTTACGAAGGAAACTGGGACTTTGATCTTAATGTCAAACTGGATACAAAAGATACACAGACCGTGGAAGTAAACGAAGTCAACGATGACGGAGTCGGATTGGAAAAAGTCGTAAAAACCAGATATGAACTGCGAGTATATCCGAAAGACAAAAGCGAGACAGACGGCAAATACTATTTCGCAGAAGTCTTCGATGCAAACGGAGAACGCATGGACTACGCCGGAGATATTACCGACTGCCGCCAGACCTATGGGTATGATACCTCGAAAGTCAATATTTACCTCTGCGATGAAGATGAATATATGAACGAACTGAAAGGATATTACTTCTCCGAAGATTACGAAGAAAAGAAAAAGACGAAAACCTATGAGGAATATATTGCAGAACATGCAGTGTATCATAAAGAAATTACATTTGACAAATAAAAATTGACCGTTGGTTTCCCGGCAGGTGTAAAGAACTGAAATGCCGCACATTTTAAAATAGTGTTTGCAAAAGAATAGTATTGCATGTGCAAATGAACGAATTCCCCGAAGGGCACGTAAAAGTGCCTTCTTGGGAATTGTTCATTTTGCACATTGCTGTACGTTTTTGAACGGCCATAGTTTTTAAAAACACTTCATATCATATTTTACACGCTGGCAGGAAACAGCCTTTTGCCACGCTGGTGCACGCAGAAAGTTTTTAGAATCAAAACGTTCCGCATCAAGATAGTAAAAAGAGTGGATACTGTTTTTTCATGTTCTGCCTTTTGGCTTGAAAGGCTGTTCCGCTTAAGCGCCCCCCGTCAGGCCAGGAGCTTTTGGCAATGTGCAGACGAACTGCATTGTAAAATATGGTGCG
>NZ_JBKVNQ010000001.1:0-90812 GCF_046967715.1 Hominisplanchenecus sp. | reverse complement strand
GTAGGATTGTGAAAGTACGCAGTACGGAACAATCCGTATGGCATCATGGGTTCCGCTAAATCATGAGAAAGCAGCCATTTTTCGCTGAAAAATGAGCGAATTTTGAATGATTTTGTAGCACATCCTGCTTTTTAAACGTTATCGTTTTTACATAGCAAAACTTACTGTCTTTTTTCGGAGGTATTTTATATGAATTTTGACAAAAACCACGTTGCCCACAAGAAGAGCATTCCAGCGGGAACCAGGATCTTCAGGCGTATTTCGCTTACGGCTCTGAAGATTTTTCTGGTACTTCTGCTGTTTTGCGTCATCCTTGGCACGGCGGCCGGTGTCGGCATGATCAAAGGGCTGATCGCCAGTGCCCCTAACATCGATTCTCTCTCGGTTGCACCGGCAGAATCGGCCACCTACATCTATAACACCGGCAATAAACCGGTCCAGAAGCTTGCCGAATCAACTTCCAACCGTATTCTTGTGAAGCTGGATCAGATCCCAGAGGATCTGCAGCATGCGATCGTTGCCGTCGAGGATGAGCGTTTTTACAAGCATCACGGCATCGATATCCAGGGTATCGCCCGTGCCGCGGTGATCGGCATCACCAGTGGGGATTTCTCAGAGGGTGCCAGTACGATCACGCAGCAGCTGATCAAGAATAATGTTTTTACGGACTGGGTGACGCAGACGGCTCTTTCTCAGAAGCTGCGTCGTAAGTTCCAGGAGCAGTATCTGGCTCTGCAGCTGGAGAAAAAGATGTCGAAGGACCAGATTTTGCAGGATTATCTGAACACGATCAACTTAGGTGCCAGCTCGTACGGCGTACAGGCTGCTGCCAAACGCTATTTTAATAAAGATGTATCTCAGCTGAATCTCTCGGAATCTACGGTCATTGCCGGCATTACACAGAATCCGACGCTGTACAATCCGATCATCAATCCGGATGAGAATGCAAAGCGACGCAAGATCATTCTTCAGAAAATGGTCGATCAGGGCTATATCAGCGAACAGCAGCAGCAGGATGCCCTTGCGGACGATGTGTATTCCCGTATCCAGAAAACGGCTCAGGAGACGGACGAGGTTTCTATTTACAGTTACTATACGGACGCTCTGATCGAACAGGTTATGGATGACCTTGTGGAAGTCAAGGGATACACCAGACAGCAGGCTTACAAAGCTGTTTACTCCGGCGGTCTGAAGATTTATTCCAATCAGGATGAAGAGATTCAAAAAATCTGCGATGAGGAGTTTGCCAACCCGGAGAATTATCCTTCGGTGACGCTGATCGGTCTCGATTATGCTTTAAGTATCCAGAAATCCGACGGCGAGATTATCAATTACAGCAGTGAAATGCTCCGCAGCTGGTTCCAGAAACAGGACAGCTCTTTTAACATGATGTTTGACGATGAGGAATCTGCAAAAGCTGCCGCAGAGACTTACAAAAACGCCATGGTTGAAAAAGGCGATACTGTGCTTGGCGAGCGTGTTTCTCTTGTTCCGCAGCCACAGGCCTCTGTCGTGATCATCGACAATGAGACCGGATATGTGAAGGCGATCGTCGGCGGACGTGGCGAAAAGGAAGCCAGCCTGACGCTGAACCGTGCCACGGAAACCCGCAGACAGCCTGGTTCGACTTTTAAGATCGTCAGCACATACGCTCCGGCTCTTGATGCCGAGAATATGACGCTTGCTACGGTATTCGACAATGCACCTTACAATTACACAAATGGTGTCCCGGTCAATAACTGGGCAGGTAAAAATGCCTACACCGGACTGACTACGATCCGTCAGGCGATCGCAGGTTCAATTAACGTAGTAGCAGTCAAATGTCTGACCGAGATCACACCGCGGCTTGGTTTTGAGTATGCCGAAGCTCTCGGCATCAGCACACTTTACGATGATGAAAATCTGGACGTACGCCAGCCGCTGGCTCTTGGCGGTATCACGGACGGTGTCGTAAACATCGAGCTGTGCGATGCCTATGCAACGATCGCTAACGGCGGCAAATACAACGAAGCGAAGTTTTATTCCCGTATCGAGGATTCCGAAGGAAAAGTGATCATTGACAACACTCCGGAAGAAAAGACGGTTTTAAAGGACAGCACCGCTTTCCTGCTGACACAGGCGATGATGGATGTTGTAAAAGCCGGCGGAACAGCCTCCGATGTCAGCCTCGGCGAGATGCCGATCGCCGGCAAGACCGGTACGACTTCGGACGACCGTGATATCTGGTTTGCCGCATACAGCCCGTATTATACGTGTACGGTCTGGGGCGGCTATGACAACCACGATACGCTCCCGTCCGGCGATCTTTACCACACGTATCACAAAAAACTGTGGACTGCGATCATGAGCCGCATCCACGAAAATCTTCCGGTCAGACAGTTTGAACAGCCGGACAGTGTAGAAACTGCCTATGTATGTAAGAAATCCGGACTGCTCGCCGTGGATGGTGTCTGCACCGGAGATCCGCGAGGCTCCATGGCTTACACGGAATATTTTGCAAAAGGCACGACACCGACCAAGAGCTGCGATGTGCACACGGCTGTAAAGGTCTGCTCTTCCACCGGACTGCTCCCGACTGCGACCTGTAGCACGACAACGAAAATCTTTGTCAAACGACCGGCCGGAAGCGAGGGCACAACGGAAGATTCCGCTTATGCTCCGCCAAGTGCGACCTGCAAAGGGCACAACATCCTGGATAAGATCACGGATATCCTGAATCCGAAAAAAGATGCGGCAGATATGGATGCCGATGATTCGAAGAAGGATGGTGCGACCACGCCGGGTTCTGATGCAAATTCCGGTTCAACAACTACACCTGACGGCAATTCCGGCTCCGGCGATTCTTCCGGAAGCGGAGGTAGCGGCTCTGGCACAGGTTCCGGCTCCGGCGGCAGCACTTCCGGCGGTGGCTCCGGCGGAGACTCCGGAGGCACCACGGCTCCGGGCGGAGATGACATCCTGGAGATCATTCCATAAAAGCATCTGCTCTGGTGTTCAAAGCATGTGTTGTCTGAATCTTAAAATTTCATTTGGATACAAAAAATTCCATGAGGATATTACTTAAATCAAGTAAATTCTCATGGAATTTTTATTTATCTCAATCGGAGAAGACTCTCACTTCTGCAAGTATTGCGGTGCTGACTGCCGTTGTTTTATTACAGCATCAGTTTTGCTGCACCGTAGATACCGGCATCATTGCCCAGTGTTGCCAGTGCAAATTTTGCATCTTTGCAGGATGGAAATGCATATTTTTTGTAATATTTCTCGATATAATCAAAGAGTATCTTTCCGGCTTTGGAGACGCCGCCGCCGATTACAAATACCTGCGGATCTACCACACCTGCGATGTTTGCACATGCAAGACCGAGGTATCTGCCGAATTCTTCTGCGATTTCCTGTGCAACTGCATCGCCTGCTTTTACGGCATCAAAGACGCTTTTTGCACTGACTTCTCCGTCACGCAGAACGGAAGGGGTATCGCAGGATGCCAGCTTTTTGTTTGCCAGATATACAACACCTGTCGCAGATGCAACCTGTTCCAGACATCCGGTGTTGCCACAGTTGCAAGGTTTGTCAACGCTGTCGGTTACATGGATATGTCCGATCTCACCGCCGGCTCCGTTGCTTCCGGTTACGATCTTGCCATTGATGATGATGCCGCCGCCGACACCGGTTCCAAGTGTCACCATAACAACATTGTGATAGCCGACTGCTCCGCCTTTCCACATTTCGCCGAGTGCTGCCACGTTTGCATCGTTTCCGACGCGTACCGCAAGGCCTGTCTTCTCGGAAAGCTCTTTGGAAAGTGGTACAAATCCCCAGTGCAGATTGACGGCTACCGGAACGTTGCCTTCTTCATCTGCCGGTCCCGGTACACCAACGCCTGCTCCAACGATCTCTTCTTTGTCCAGACCTTTTTCTGCGATCTTGGCATTTATCGTCTCTGCGATGTCTGCGATGATATTTTCGCCGTTGTTTTCGGTTCTTGTCTTAATTTCCCATTTATCCAGGACTTCTCCGTCTACATTAAAAAGTCCGCATTTTACGGTTGTTCCGCCGATATCGATTCCAAAACAATATTTTTTCATTTCTTCTGCTCCTCTTTTTTCTTTGCAAGTGACTTCTGAACACGGTTATAAAGCTCCTGAGCTGCATTGTAACCCATCTTTTTCTGTCTGTGGTTGACAGCAGCAGACTCTACGATCACAGCCAGACTTCGTCCCGGACGGATCGGAATGGAATGGCATACAACGCGGTTGCCGAGGAACTCGGTGTATTCTTCCTGAAGTCCAAGTCTGTCGTATTCTTTGTCCTTGTCCCACTCTTCTAATTTGATAACCAGGTCAATGGTCTGTGTATTTTTCACGCTCTCCACACCAAATAAGGTCTTGGCATCAATGATACCGATACCGCGAAGCTCGATAAAGTGGCGGGTGATATCCGGAGCACTTCCGACCAGGCTCGCATCGCTGACTTTGCGGATCTCTACGACGTCATCGGATACAAGACGATGGCCTCTCTTGATCAGCTCCAGAGCTGCCTCACTCTTACCGATGCCGCTCTCGCCCATGATCAGGACACCTTCGCCGTATACATCTACCAGCACGCCGTGGATAGAGATACAAGGAGCCAGCTCTACATTCAGCCAGCGGATGATCTCCGCCATAAACGGAGATGTATTTTTCTCTGTGGTAAAGACCGGAATACCGTTCTCTGTGGCGATACGCAGGATATCTTCATCCGGATCCGTTTTCGATGTAAAGATAATGCACGGAACCTTATGGGCACAGAACTGCTCATAGGCATGCACTCTCTGATTTCTCGTCATATGCTCCAGATAAGTAAATTCCACATAACCGACAATCTGTACACGCTCGGATGCGAAATGTTCGAAATATCCGGTCAGCTGCAGTGCCGGTCTGTTGATATCCGGTGTGGTCACCACGATCGATGAAATATCAACATCCGGTGTCAGATTCTTCAGTTCCATGCTTTTTGCAATTTTTGTCAATTCTACACTACTGTTACTGTTCATCTGTTTTTGTCCTTTCCTGTCAGTAAAGCGAACATTCACAATCCGCTTCGCTACTTGCTCATGAACGCACACAACATCGTCAAATCCATGCACGTTCCTTCGATTTCATGCTCTCATTCTATCACATCCGCACACATCATACAAGAAACAAAACAGATTCTGTAAAAAATTGTATATTGTTCACATGAAAATTCAAGAATGCCAGAGGCATTCTTGCTGCATACAATCATCCTTGTTCTTCTTTTTTCTTTTCATGGAAGAAAGCGTAGACTTTTCCTGCACTTAAGGCGGTCATTGAAGGCACTGCTGCCAGTTCCTCTTCGCTCGCCTCGCGGATCGCTTCCAGGGAGAGGAAATGACGCATCAGAGCCTTTCTTCTTGCCGGACCGATACCGTCAATGTCATCTAGGATCGAATGTACCTGATCTTTGCTTCGCAGGGAGCGGTGATACTCGATGGCAAAACGGTGGGCTTCATCCTGCACGCGGGTGATCAGTTTAAATCCCTCGCTGTCGCGGTCGATCGGGATCTCTACGTTATTATAATACAGGCCTCTGGTGCGGTGCCGGTCATCTTTTACCATACCGCAGACCGGGATGTTAAGATCTAGCTTTTCCAGAACGCCAAGTGCGATATTGACCTGACCGCGGCCGCCGTCCATCATGATCAGATCCGGCAGTTTTCCGAAACTGTCATACTCTTTTTTCTCAGGGTCACTCTCGTGTGTAAAACGTCTTGTCAGGACTTCTTCCATGCTTGCGTAGTCGTTTGGCCCCTGCACGGTTTTGATACGGAATTTGCGGTAATCACTTCGTTTTGGTTTGCCGCGTTCAAAGACTGCCATGGATCCGACCGACTCGAAACCGCTGATATTGGAAATATCATAGGCTTCCACTCGTACCAGATCTGGCAGATCCAGCCAGCCGGCAATTTCTTTCATCGCCCCGATTGTGCGTCCTTCTTCTCGTTTGATACGATCTTTGTCCTGTCGCAGGACAATCTCTGCATTCTGCGTGGCAAGCTCAACCAATTTTTCCCTGGTACCTTTTTTCGGTACTTTGATGTGCACCTTCTGCCCTTTTCGCTTTCCGAGCCACTCTTCTAAGACAGACTGATCTTCAATCTCACACGGGATCATGATCTCCCTTGGAATAAACGGCGTGCCGGAATAGAACTGCTTCATAAAACTGGAAATCACGATATTCTGCGAATCGTGCGGTGCGATCCGCAGGAAGAAATGGTCTCTGCCGATCAGCCTGCCCTGTCTGATAAAAAATACCTGGGCTACTGCGTCGCTGCCGTCCATTTTCACGGCGATCACATCTTTGTCCTCGCCGTCGCTGCTTGTGATCTTCTGCTTCTGTGCGATCTGGCTGACACTGTTTTTGAGGTCACGCCAGGTCGCTGCCTCCTCGTACTCCATACGCTCCGAGGCATCCAGCATCCGCTTTTCGAGCATTTTCAGGATTGGTCCGTAGTTTCCATTCAGAAAATCCATCGCTCCGTTTAAGGATCTGCGGTACTCTTCCTGACTGATATAGCCCTGACATGGTGCATCACACTGTTTGATGTGATAATTCAGGCAGGGACGCTCTTTTCCGATATCCTGCGGCAGTCTGCGATTACAGGTACGGACTTTGTAGATCTTACGGATCAGCTCGATCGTATCTTTGACTGCCCCGGCACTGGTGTACGGTCCGTAATATTTATTTTTATCCTTTTTCATGCTCCTTGAAAACAAAATCCGAGGATATGCCTCCGATGTCGTTACTTTTATAAATGGATAAGTCTTATCATCCTTGAGCATCGTATTGTACTTCGGGCGGTGTTCCTTGATCAGATTGCACTCCAGAACCAGTGCCTCCAGCTCGGAATCCGTCACGATATATTCAAATCTGGCGATCCTTGTGACCATCTGCTCGATTTTGGCACCTTTATTGCGGCTGGTCTGAAAATACTGCCGCACCCTGTTCTTCAGGCTGATCGCCTTGCCCACATAAATAATGGCATCTCTGTCATCATGCATAATATAAACTCCCGGCTTAGCCGGGAGCTTTTTTAATTCTTCCTGAATATCAAACATCTGCTTTTACATCCTCACTTACTCGGTTGCGGTGTCTGCTGTGTTCTCTTTTGAAAGATTTACTTTTGTGCTGTTTTCTTCGGTCTGTATTTCGCTGTTTTTCTGTGCTTCTTCTGCCTGTACTTTACGCAGGATCTCCATAAATTCCTTTCCGGTGATCGTCTCTTTCTCGATCAGGAAAGCGGCGATGTGATCCAGAATGCTGCGGTTTGCCGTAAGCATGTCTTTTGCTTCCTTATATGCCTTTTTGAGCATGGCAGTAATCTCTTTATCGACCTCGGCCTGTGTCACCTCACTGCAGTCCAGAACCGTCTGATTATCGAGGTACTGGTTTGCCGCACGCTCCAGACCGGTCAGACCGAATTTCTCAGACATACCGTAGCGTGTGATCATTGAGCGGGCAATGGAAGTTGCTTTCTCGATATCATTGGATGCTCCGGTTGTCACCGAACCAAATACGATCTCCTCTGCTGCACGGCCGCCGGTAAATTCTACCAGTCTCGCCCACAGTTCTTCTTTTGTATAGAGGCATTTCTCCTCTTCCGGAATGTTCATGACATATCCGAGTGCTCCGGATGTACGCGGCACGATCGTGATCTTCTGTACTGGCTCTGCATCTTTTTGCAGTGCACTGACCAGTGCGTGTCCGACTTCATGATAGGAAACGATCTCCCGCTCTTTTTTGCTCAGGATCTTGTTTTTCTTTTCTTTTCCCATCTCAACCAGCTCGACTGCTTCCGATAAATCTGCCTGAGATACGGCACTTCTTCCTGCTTTTACAGCAAGGATGGCTGCTTCATTGACCATATTTGCTAGGTCTGATCCGACAGCTCCGGCTGTTGCCAGGGCGATTTCTTTGAAATTGACCGTCTCATCAAGATTAACGTTCTTTGCGTGTACACGCAGAATATCTTCTCTTCCTTTGAGATCCGGGCGGTCTACGATCACTCGGCGGTCAAAACGTCCCGGACGCAGAAGTGCAGAGTCCAGAACTTCCGGACGGTTCGTTGCTGCAAGGATCAGCACACCTTTGGAGGAATCAAAACCATCCATCTCCGCAAGCAGCTGGTTCAGTGTCTGCTCACGCTCGTCGTTTCCGCCGCCATAACGGCTGTCACGGCTCTTACCGATCGCATCGATCTCATCGATAAAAATGATACACGGTGCACTCTTTTTGGCCTCTTCAAACAGGTCTCGCACACGCGATGCACCGACACCGACAAACATTTCTACGAAATCGGAACCGGAAATGGAGAAGAACGGCACGTGTGCCTCTCCTGCGACTGCCTTTGCCAGCAGTGTCTTACCGGTACCCGGAGGGCCGACAAGCAGTGCTCCTTTCGGCAGCTTCGCTCCGATCTTCACGTATTTCTGCGGATCTTCGAGAAATCCTACGACTTCCTGAAGCGATTCTTTTGCTTCATCCTGTCCGGCAACATCCTGGAAGGTCACACCGGTTTCCTTCTCGCCGTAAACTTTTGCCTTGCTCTTGCCGACACCCATGACTCCGCCGCCTGATCCCATACGACGCATGAAAAAGTAGAAAATAAATCCGATCATAACCAGCGGCAGAACATTTGCCACGATATTTAAGATCAGGTAAGAAGAATTGTCCGGTACGGTTTTGGTACACTGTACGCCTGCCTTGAGCAGTCGGTCTGTCAGTGTCGGATCGTCCATGATACCTGTATAACAGGTGATCTTCACACCCGGTATTGGCTGATTTTTCAGGTTGATGTCGATTCGATTGGAACCGATCTCTACAGATTCGACCTCTCCGCGGTCAACCATGTTAATAAACTGATTATAAGTGATCTCACGCTCGGTTGTATCTTTTACCATGCTGGTAACGATATTCGTGGCAAGCATCACAATCAAAGTAATCACCAGAAAAACCAGAATGCTTTTGCCGCCGCCTTGCTTTTTCCCATTGTTCTTATTGCGACCATTGTCCGGCTGTTTTTGTCCACCCGGTCCCTGTGGTCTGCCAGGACCGCCGCCCTGCATCTGATTGTTGTCCATTTTTGTCCTCCTCATATGCAAACTCCAACTTATCCCATTATAAGTACAGTTTCAGAAGAAATCAATATATAGATTGTGAAAAAAAGCTCACAATTATGAATCTTTTCTAAAAAAACGGTAGCCGAACGGGTATGATTTATTGTATACTAGTGCAAGAGTTACTTTGTAACAAGGAAATGCACGCCGGTTCTTGCGTGCATCCGACTTGAATTTTTAGGAAAGGTTCTTAATCATATGAAAAAAGGATTTGACAACGAAAAATATCTTGCTACACAGTCTCGCTGTATCCGCGAGCGTATTGACAAATTCGGAGACAAACTTTATCTGGAATTTGGCGGAAAGTTATTTGATGACTACCACGCTTCCCGTGTACTGCCGGGATTTGAGCCGGATTCCAAGCTTCAGCTTCTGATGCAGCTGTCCGAGCACGCAGAGATCGTCATCGTCATCAGTGCGGTGGATATTGAAAAAAATAAAATCCGCGGCGACCTCGGCATCACTTACGATACCGATGTACTGCGTCTGATCGACTCTTTCGAAGAACGTGGACTTTTTGTCGGAAGTGTCGTTATCACAAAATACTCCGGACAGACCAGTGCAGACCTGTTTAAACAACGTCTGATCAAACTCGGCATCAATGTTTACACCCTCTATATGATTCCGGGTTATCCGAATAATGTTTCTCATATCGTAAGTGATGAGGGATTCGGTAAAAATGACTACATCGAAACTTCCCGCCCTCTGGTCGTGATCACTGCCCCTGGTCCTGGAAGCGGAAAGATGGCTACCTGCTTATCTCAGCTTTATCAGGAGCATCGCAGAGGTATCCGTGCCGGATATGCGAAATTCGAGACTTTCCCGATCTGGAACATTCCGCTGAAACATCCGATCAACCTGGCATATGAAGCAGCAACGGCTGACCTGAACGATGTCAACATGATCGATCCGTTCCATCTGGAAGCTTATGGATTTACCACGGTAAACTACAACCGCGATGTGGAAATCTTCCCGGTTTTAAAAGCAATGTTTGAAAAGATCTACGGCGAAAGCCCTTATCAGTCTCCGACTGACATGGGCGTCAACATGGCCGGGAACTGCATCTGCGATGATGCACTCTGCCAGGAAGCTTCCCGCCAGGAGATCATCCGCCGCTACTTCAACGCACTGAACGGACTTCTGACCGGACGCAATCAGGAAGAGGAAGTTTATAAGATCGAGCTGATCATGAACCAGGCCGGCGTTACTGCAACCGACCGCAAGGTTGTTCCGGCTGCAAGACGTGTCGCAGAACTGACCGGTGCTCCGGCTGCTGCTATAGAACTGCCGGACGGCAGGATCATCACCGGAAAGACTTCTGACCTGCTCGGTGCCGCTTCTGCGGTTCTGTTAAATGCCTTAAAAGAGCTTGCCGGCATTGACCACGAGAAAAATATCATTGCACCGGAATCTCTGGAGCCGATCCAGCGTCTGAAAACTGCTTACCTCGGAAGCCGCAATCCGAGACTGCATACCGATGAGGTCCTGATCGCCCTGTCCATCAGTGCCGCCACTCATGAAGATGCTGCTCTGGCTATGAAACAGCTGCCGAAACTTGCCGAATGCCAGGCACATACTTCTGTTATGCTCTCCCCGGTGGATATCAAAAAGCTGAAACAGCTCGGTATCCAGTTCACGATGGAAGCAAAATATGAGAACAACAAAAACTATCACTAAAATTTCTTTGCACTTTTTTGAAAAATCCAGTATGATTTACTGGATTTTTTTCTTTGCATAGTGTATAATCTTTTCCGTATTTTTTTTAGGAACTTAATATCTAGTCAAAAAAAATGCGTGTTTTGTGCACAGAACGGAGGAAATTATGTCAGTAAAATATGTATTTGTAACAGGAGGTGTTGTTTCCGGACTGGGAAAGGGTATCACAGCCGCATCCCTCGGACGACTTCTGAAAGCACGTGGCTACAAAGTAACGATGCAGAAATTCGATCCTTATATCAATATCGACCCGGGAACGATGAATCCGATCCAGCATGGTGAGGTATTTGTAACCGACGACGGTGCTGAGACAGACCTGGACCTTGGACATTATGAGCGTTTTATCGACGAAAGTCTGACGAAAAATTCCAATGTCACAACCGGTAAGATTTACTGGTCCGTTCTGCAGAAAGAACGCCGCGGAGATTTCGGCGGTGGAACGGTACAGGTCATCCCTCATATCACCAATGAGATCAAGAGCCGTTTCCATCGCGATTTTACATCAGACGAAACCAGCATTGCGATCATTGAAGTTGGCGGTACGGTCGGCGATATCGAAAGTCAGCCGTTCCTGGAATCCATCCGTCAGTTCCAGCACGATGTCGGACATGAAAATGCGATCCTGATCCACGTTACTCTGATCCCTTACCTGCGTGCCTCAGGTGAAATGAAAACCAAGCCGACACAGGCCAGCGTAAAGGAGCTCCAGGGTATGGGAATTCAGCCGGATGTGATCGTGTGCCGTTCCGAGCTGCCGCTTGACAATGGCATCAAGGACAAGATCGCACTGTTCTGTAACGTGCCAAGTGACCATGTTCTGCAGAATCTTGATGTGGAATATCTCTACGAAGCACCGCTTGCCATGGAAAAAGAACATCTGGCACAGGTTGTCTGCGACTGCCTGAAGCTTGACTGCCCGGAGCCGGATCTGGAAGACTGGAAAGCTATGGTAAATGCTCTGCGTCATCCGACAAAAGAAGTAAATATCGCTCTGGTAGGCAAATATATCCAGCTGCACGATGCTTACATCAGTGTTGTGGAGGCCCTGAAACACGGCGGTATCGCACAGCATGCGACTGTAAATATCAAGTGGGTGGATTCCGAACTGCTCAACAACAGTAACGTCGAAGAAGTACTCGGTGATATGGATGGCATCCTGGTACCTGGCGGTTTCGGTGACCGTGGCATCGAAGGCAAGATCACAGCAATCGAATTTGCCCGTATCCGCAAGATCCCATTCCTTGGGCTCTGCCTTGGCATGCAGTTATCGGTTGTTGAATTCGCCCGCCATGTGGTTGGCTACAATGACGCACACAGCATCGAACTGGATCCTAATACTACCCATCCGGTCATTGCACTTCTGCCGGAGCAGGACGGCATCGAGGATATCGGCGGTACCTTAAGACTTGGTTCTTATCCTTGTGTACTGGATAAATCTTCCCTGGCTTATAAGCTTTACGGTGAAGAAACGATTCATGAACGTCATCGTCATCGTTATGAATTTAACAACGATTACCGCAAAGTGCTCACAGAAAACGGCATGATGCTCTCCGGTATTTCTCCGGATGGACGTATCGTGGAAATGGTAGAACTTCCGGATCACCCGTTCTTCATCGGAACACAGGCTCATCCGGAACTGAAGTCCCGCCCGAACCGTCCGCATCCGCTGTTCCGTGGATTCGTAGAAGCCGCTGTCGCAAAACACGAAGCAGAATAGATATGATGCCAGGGATTGTGGGAATGCGACGCACGGAACAATCCGCAGGCATCATAAATCTCACATCACAAAGTAACGAAAAGCTGGGGTATATCTTTCGATTATACTCCAGCTTTATTTCATATCAAGCGGATATTCGCAATCCGCTTTGCTACTTGGATCCGTAAAATCCACTCAGCGGTAAAAGGCATTGTACACGCCTCCGCTGTACATAGCCACACTGCGGTATTTTGCCAGTTCACTGACCGTAACTAACTGATAACCGGATGCGATCAGTTTCGGGATCAGCACTTCTGCTGCATCCACAGACGGGCTGTGGATATCGTGCATCAGGATGATCGAACCGTCTTTCACTTCATTCATAACCACATTTATCGTATTCCTGGCGTTTCTTGTCTTCCAGTCCAGGGTATCAATGCTCCACAGGATCAGCGGTGCTCCCGCATTGATCTGCACATTGCTGTTGTAGGCTCCATACGGCGGACGCACCAGCGTCGCATTGTGGCCGGTGAGTGCACGGATCTGAGCATTTGTGCTTTTGATCTCACTCTGTATGGAACTGCCGTTTAAAGATGAAAGGCTTGCATGATCCCAGGTGTGATTTCCGATCTCGCATCCCTGCTTCGCCATCTGCTGTATCGTATCCGGATAATTTGCGATACTCGTCCCAACCAGGAAGAAAGTCGCTGCTGCCCGGTTGTTCTTCAGACATTTTAACAGACGGTCGGTATAAGGTCCCGGACCATCGTCAAACGTCAGTGCCACCATCTTTCCTTTCGGGTTGATCAGCCGCTCTTTGATCTTTTTGTCCTTATGATAAACACCTTTTTTGTCAAAATAATAAGCTTTGTTGCCAATGTAACGGCTCTTTGTCACTTTGACGCCTTTTTCATCGATATAGTACTTTTTGCCTTTTACTTTGACCCAGCTGCTTACCACTCGCTTTCCTTTTGCATCTACATAGGCATAACCGGTCTTTGTCCTGATCCAGGACGCTTTCTTCATGGAACCGTTTTTGCCGAAATAGTACCAGTGCTTTCTGATCTTCTGCCATCCGGTGACCATCGCTCCCTTTTTGCCAAGATAGTACGTCTTTCCATTGCGATAGCGGAACAGCCCCTGGCGGCGGAAACCATTTTTATCAAAATAATAATATCTGCCTTTTATGTTTGCCCAGGTCTTTGTTGCATAAGTCTTATCCTGTAAAAGAAACCGAACCTTTCCGTGCTGTTTTACCCATTTTCCGGAAAGCTTCGGTGCTTTTTTAACATTTTTCAGAGGAAGTGTCTCACTTTGGCCGGTCGTTTCGGACTGCTGTGTAGTCTCAGGCTGCCTCTGCATCTCGGACTCCTGCGGCGTTTCACTTTGCCGCACGGTCTCAGACTCCTGTACACTTCCTGCCTGATCTGCAATCTCTGCCGCATTTGCTCTCTGTATCCCCCCGGCTCCTGCGGCGAACATGGCTGCTGCCATGCCAAAAGCGACTGCATATCTTTGTATTACTTTTTTTAACATCTGCAATTACTGGATAAAAGCTTTGAACTTTTCGTCAATCAAAGCTTCATCGTTTGTATTTGCACACAGCTCTAATGGTTTTTCCATGTCCAGACTGAAAATGCCCATGATGGATTTTGCATCTACCAGGTATTTGCCCTGTGCCAGATCCACATCAAAATCCATATGTCCGCAGATTCTATTGAACTCCTGAACATTTGCTACATTGCCAAGTACGATATTTCTCTTTACCATAACAATTCTCCTTTCCCGGTATCAGATACCACGCTTTATTGAAAGGAAACTATCTGTTTCCCTTATCTCTTAGCATACCATTATCTGAAAATAAGGTCAACCATAAAAAACCTTACACTGCAAACAATGCACTGACTGCCCCGAGCAGTCCTGCGGATGCAAGTCCCATGATGATGCCGGCGAGCATAACGCCGAGCATGACTGCGATGATACTGGACTTAAAATCCATATCCAAAAAGCTTGCCGCAAGTGTCCCTGTCCATGCTCCGGTTCCTGGAAGCGGAATACCTACGAACAGCAGCAGTGCTACAAACAGGCCTTTTCCTGCGGTCGCCTGAAGTTTCTTTCCGCCTTTTTCACCTTTCTCGATACAGTAGGTGAAGAACTTTCCGATCACCGGTTTGTCGGCTCCCCAGAGCAGTACTTTTCTGGCAAACAGATAAATAAACGGCACCGGAAGCATATTTCCGAGGATTGCTATGATGTAGGACGGCACATACGGCAATCCCTGGGCTATGGCATATGGAATCGCTCCTCGAAGTTCGATCAGCGGAACCATTGATATGAAAAATACAATAATATAAGACATACGTTATCCTTTCCTGTTTCTGTATCATTCAGCAGTCCATTTGGCTGATCATGATACCCCTTTTATGGATGCCGGACGGCACCGATTTCTGGTCACAATATTCGTATGATAAGCTGATTTGCCGGAAATGTCAAGCAATTACCGGCTCTGCTTATCCTTTTGTGCCCCTGTGATCTGCCGGAGATCCTGTCCGGTGTTTCAGGAGAGGACTTTCAGCTGCATCTTCCATTTTTGAAACAGATTCTTTCCATTTAATATCTGTTTTTGGGTACTCATAAGAAATGCCCGGACTTCTTCTGCCTGTTTTTCTTCCATGGCATGGCTGCTGTATGCGGCTTTTTCTGCCAGTCTTGTCACTTTCCGATACTGATCTGCCATCTCGGAGCTATACTTTCTGCTCAATTCTTCGCAGATCTGATATCTGGAGCCTCCCTTTATCCGGACTCCGTCGTACATAAGCCAGCACCTTAGCTGTGCATAACAGCTTCGGATCGCCTGTGAGGCATCTTTCGAATACATCGCCCGATTCTTTTCTTTCCATTTTTTGCGGTATTTTAAAATCTGATAAGCGATCCACAGGATCAGTGCCAGTATCAGCAAAAGGATCACAACGATCAGAATTTTCCGAACCGGCAGCTGTTTTCTGCCTTTCCTGGTTTCCGGCTTTGTCTGCTCTTCATCTTTGATCTGTTCTGCTGTGTCCGTCTGCTCAGAAGCTCCCTGATTTTGTGCTCCCTGCCAGGAAACCGTCTCGAAATCCGGGCGTTCCATCTTATCGAGATACGGCGGCGTCACTTCCATCGGGATCCATCCGATGCCGTCCTGATAGATTTCCACCCATGCATGGGCCTCTTTTCCAGTCACATAGATCGTTCCGTCATCCTGAGCATTTTCTGCCATCTCCGGCGTGACCAGATAACCCTCGACATAGCGTGCCGGGATTCCGAAGCAGCGGTACATCAGAACAGCCGCCGATGCATAATGCACGGAATAGCCTTTCTTCTCCGTCATCAGAAAATCGGTCACAAAATTTCCGGTCTTTGCATCTGTTTTCTGATCTTCTCCGGATGCATCTGTATTCTTCGGATCGATCTCTTCTGTATAAGTGATGTTCTCATTTAAATATCCGGTAATCCTGGTATTTGCCTCTTCATAGGAAATATGAGACGTAACATTTTCGCTGTCTTTCTCATCCGAATCAGAAGCAAGCACTTTTGTAAGCATCTGTTTCAGAGAATCCGGTACCTGCAGATAGTGGTCATATACATATGCATTGTAGCTGTTTTCGCATTTTTTGTATTCTGCAAATGCCTCCGTATCCTGATCCTGATAATATGCGGATGCGATCTGCGGATACTTTCTGATCAGATTGCTGTGTACCGGAAACGAAATCGTCTTTTGCGGCCGGAATCCTTCCGGGATCAGGCGGTCATCTCCAAAACTTCGGACATTTTCCAGCGTATCCGGAAGCGTACTCAGCTCATACGGCACATAAGCATATTTCCGGCTCGCACCAATGGTCGTGACCGTCATATTTCCGGTGTCATCGTCTGCAGGATTTTCCAGCTGATAAAGAGCGGTAAGCTGCTGAAGCCCGGAAACGTTTTCTTTGTGAAGCCAGTAAAACAGATCTTTTTTATCATAAATTTCATCTGCATCCTGTTGTTTCCAGCCGTCTTCTGTGTAAATACTGCCGACAAATCCACGAAGATAGAGAGAATCCGGATGTTCCATGGTCACTTTCAGAGCGGCTTCATCGGTCAGTTTCAGGTTTCCAAGCCCCCGGAACTGTCCTTCCGGCAGGGAATCCACCGTCTTTTTCCCATAACGGATCTGTTCTGCAAATTTCTGTACTTTCTGCGAGAACGGATTGTCTGGCGAAAAACTCGAAGCTTTTCCCCGAAGCATGAAAAATCCGGCTGCCGCCACTGCCGCAAATAACACAAGCAGCATCACATCTGTCTGTAACTGTGCCAGACCTTTTTCTTTTTTCCGAAAGGCAACAAGGCAGAGAAGACCTGCATAGATCAGAAGTACCGGAAAAAGAACAGCTTCTTTCTGCCAGATCAGAAGCAGAACTCCCGGAATAAGGCTGACGAGAATCGTTCCGATGCAGCTTTTGCTGACCCTTAAAAATTCCAGAAGAGCTGCCAGAACCATGCCTGCTGTTACATAAAAAACGGCTGTAACAAATGGCTGCAAAGGTTCGGAAATCGTAAGTGCATAATCCGGCTCAAAGGTTCGCATATTTCTCCCGATTGTCTCAAGCAGCCCGTTTCCGGCGATCAGTGCTCCCTGAAAGATCCAGCCCTTTCGGATCGTAAAGCTGATCAGAAAACAAAGAACTGCCGCTGCCAGAATTTCATGCACGCTTTTCCGTATGAATTTCTTTTCTTTTTGTCCATTTATAAGAACGGCCATCACAAGCAGAATCGCTCCCACACTGCCAGAAAGAGTCATCGCCAGAGATGCCCTGCAAAACTGCATCACCATAAGATACCATCCGACATAAATGCAGAAACAGGCAAGTGCTTCTCCGACATTTTCTTTCTGGTTTTCCGGCTTCTCTGCAACCTGAACGTACAGTTCTGTTTCTTGCTTTTTTTGAATTTTTCTGTGTTTCTTCATGTTTCACTCCTAAATCAGCAGGATACCGACATCTTCTCCTGGCCGTACGGTCTGGAAACTGCACTGCCATGCAAAGAGATCTGCCAGATTTCCCGGATCTTCTGCGGTAAAATAGAGAATATGTCCAAATGGCTGTTCCTGATATTTCTGTGCATATTCCTGCAAGCCTGTGAATGTTTTTTCTTTTCTCTCCAGTGAAAGTAAGCCGTGTATGATCTGGGCAAGGTTATCTGCGGAGTCGATTTCTTCCATACAAAGCTGCTCTTTTTTCTGATCGTACCAGCCGATCTTGTGATGCATCCCTTTCTCCGTCAGATTTTCGGAAACGGAGATCAATTTTTCCATCAGTTCTGCCTGATCTGAAGTTCTGCTATCCCCGGTCAGTTTTGCTGTCTCAAAAAACAGAAGCACTGCATTTTCTACCGGAAGTCCCGGTTCCTTCACATAAAGTTCTCCCAGTTTCTGTGAGATTTTCCAGTGAATCATCTTCGTGCTGTCACCTGGCTGGTATTCCCGGATCCCGAAGGTTTCTCCCGGATCGTCCCCTTTTTTCTGTTCGGAATATTGTATGCTTTCCCAGTCGGTCGTAAAACTGTCCCCGACCTGTACTTCCACCGTTTTCATTTCCGGAAGCACGATCATGGTATCGCTGATGTTAAGCTTCTGCTCGGTCAAAAACAGTCCCAGCATGTCACTGACCAGAAGTTTCTGCACGGATATTCTGATGGCCCCGCAGCAGTTGCTGCAAACACTCCATTTCGTTTCTGTCTTTTCTTTCCCCGCTGCCATACTGTCAAGATGGCAGATTTCTTTCTCTCCGGTCAGCAGATTTTGAAACAGAAGTTCTGCCCTTAAGCGTCCTGCCGGCAGCAGGCTGTGGTTTTCAAAGATCAGTTTCCCGTAAACCTGCTGTTCTTTTTCTGCCATGTCCGGCACTTCAAAATAGCAGGTTACTTTATTTTTCATGGCAATCGAAAGAAAAAAGCAGAAAAAGCAGAGCAGAACGGTTGCCACAGCTGCAATTCCTATGGTGATGCTCGCACTTACCAGATATGCAAGCACCAGAAACAGCATCCAGATGCCGGCAAGGATTCTGGATTTTTTCATGTTCTCCTCCTATCTGATCTCCGGAATGGAAATCTGATGTGTGATCTGCTCCATGATCTCCTCTGCCTGGATACCCGCAACTTTGGCACGCGGATGCAGGATCACGCGGTGTGCACATACCTTTGCAAATACGCGAAGGACATCATCCGGGATCACATAATCACGCCCGTTTATGTAAGCGGATGCTTTTGCCATGTTGTTGAGGGCCAGTGCTCCTCGCGGGCTGACGCCGAGCTGGATCTTGTCGTTCTGTCTGGTCGCTTCTACAAGCAGTGTGATGTATCTGAGGATATCATCTGCCACTTCTACCTCTTTTACTTCCTGCTGAAGCTGCTGTACTTCTTCTCGAGATGAGATCATCTGAAGCAAATCCAGCGGCTGCTCCGTCTGACGATCCCGCAGGATATTGATCTGGCTTTCAAAGTCCGGATAACCCATGGAGAGTTTGACCATAAAACGATCCATCTGAGACTGCGGGAGCATCTGTGTTCCGGCAGAACCGAACGGATTCTGTGTGGCAATCACAGTGAATGGCTTCGGGATTTCATAGGTTTTTCCATCTACCGTGGCATTTCCTTCTTCCATTACTTCAAGCAGGGCTGCCTGTGTCTTGCTGGAAGTACGGTTGATCTCATCTGCCAGAAGCATGTTGCACATGACTACCCCCGGTTTGTACTGAAACTCTCCACTCTGCCTGTCGTACAGGGAGAATCCGACCACATCGGAAGGGGTAACATCCGGCGTAAACTGAATTCGATGATAGTCCACGCCCATGACTTTTGCAAAGCTCAGTGCCAGCGTTGTCTTTCCGACTCCCGGAATATCTTCCAGAAGCACATGGCCTTTCGCCAGGATTGTCATCAGCACCTGTTCGATCACTTCTCTTTTTCCAATGATTACTTTTTCAATCTCGTTTATCATTGCTTCTGTTTTTCTCATATGCCCTCTCTTTCTCATAACTGTCCTGTTATATTTATACTGTTTACTTTCTGCAAAATCCGTTAAAATTTTCTTTCCAACCGTATTTTTGCACACCTGAATCCTGTTTTTGCTGTCATGGCATCCCATGCTTCTCCTGTGCCGGATCATTCTTTTTTGTTTCTTCTTTTTAACATCAGTACCACTGCCACTGCGATCACTGCAATCACCACTGCGATGACCATGACCGGCATGGCACTGCCATTTTTCGAAAGCAGGGATGCTTTTTCCGGACGCAAGTTAAATAAATTTTTCATATTGTTTTTGTAGCGGCAGAATGCGGTCAGTGCGTATGCCGCCTGGCCTCCTGCCAGGAAATCGGATTCATCCGGTATGGATGCCGGATTGGATGCATCATAAACATAAGCATGGACAAATCCGCCATCTTCCTGACGAAAGCTCATCAGATTATCAAGCACGGTATTTCCGTTTTTGATAAAACGACTGTCGCTCTGCGGATCGATGCCTAGACTGCAAAGAGCCGTCAGAACCTGTGCACAACTCTCAGAGCTTTCTGTGCCGGTATCCATGGAAGAACAGAATCCTCCGTCACTTTCCTGATGTTCGGAGATCCAGGACAGTGCAAGATCTGCTGCCGCTTTCGCCTCGCTGTTTTCTTCGTAATATGGTGCCAGGGCAGTCAGTGCCATGGCAGTGATATCTACATCTGTCTGCCCGGAACCCGCTGAGAGGGAAAATCCGCCGTCACTCTCCTGTGCTTTTAAAAGTTCTGCCAGGATCTCTTCCCGGCTCTGGTATGCATCTTCCGGCACTTCATAATCCCCGGAATCCAGTGCGATCAGTGCCCAGATCAGTGCATTTGTTCCCTGCGTATCGAGCGGTTCTGTCTTTCCGCGGTTATACGTTCCGTCTGCGATCAGATTGATGGTCTTCTCTCCTGCCATGTCACTTACTGCCTGTGGATCACCGCCAAGAGCCGCGATCACCAGTGCCGCTCTCTGATATTCGGTCGCTTTTCCGAGTTTTTCTTTTTTTGTGCCATATTTTTTGGCGATCGCTGTTTCCATCGCTTTTCGATAGCTTTTATAGTCTTCCTTGTATCCGCTTCTCGCTGCTGCAAAGGCAAACCAGTCATTGAGCGAAGTATCCGCCCCTTCCAGAAAGGTCTTATCGATCAGCTCGTCAGCATTTGTGAGGCTCTTGGCCCACTCAAAAATACCCTGGATGCTTTCTTTTACTTCTTCTGTCGTGTATTCGTAATGTGTGACAGTTACTGCACTTTTTGTTGTATTTTCTGCTATATTTGCTGTATTTTCTGTCGTAACGTCTGATTCAGAAGCTGTTTGCGTCTCACTGTTTTGGGATGCAGACTGTGCCCGTACTTCCTTGTTTGTGCCGGAAACCATCCCAACGCACAGGATCAGTGCCATGAGCAGGGCTGTCATTCTGTTTTTTCTTTTTTCTGCATTTTGTTTTTGATCATTTCCCTTTTTCATTACCATTCATACCCCCAGTTATCTGAACCGCCGGTCATGTCCTGCCCGATATCAGCTCCGTATGCCAGCGTGAAACGCAGCCGCAGTGTATCGCCGTTCTGGAAACAGTAATCGCTTAAGCCATAGTTCGGGTAAACGCCGTTTACCTGATACATCCAGCCGCTTCCTTTTGTAAAATCATAATCTCCGAGGCTGTTCGGTGTAAAATCATAGATTTCAAAGCCGTGTTCTTCCAGTTTGGTCCTTAAATCCTCCGGAATATTTCCGGTGACAAAATTGCTCTCGGAATTAATCCTTGCCAGATAAAAACCGGTCTCATAGTTTCCGGTATAGTCAACAGAATAGCCATTATTCTGCAGCATGCGTACTACCGTCTCCGCCGCAGTCTCTCCCTCATAAATATCTACATCCTGTGACAGCAGAATACCGCTTCCTACGGTCGTTGCTTCCACGCTGATGTGGACCGTTCCGATCCGCTCCCCGCTCTCTGCCGCCGTACAGAAAATGCTGTAAGTCAGTTCCGTTGTGTTGTCCTCTGCATCGGTGACGGTGATCACCATGGTATTATAGCCTTGGGACAATTCCGTATGGTAACTGACATCGCCACTGTTCTCCCAGATCAGACCGGTAATATTGTCTCCGCTGTCACCGAAACAGGAAATGCGGATGTTGTCTGCACCAAGCCCGTTTCCATGATAATCGGTTGCCTGTACCTGGAAACTTAAGCTCTTTCGCTGCGTCTCAAGACTGTTTCCGGAATCACCAAGCGTACAGGTAACTCTTGGTGCCTCCACATTGCCTTCGCCGTCTCCGTCTCCGCTGTTCTGTTTGACATAGGTTACGGTATAGGTAATCTCTTCACTGCTTCCGTTTTTTTCTGCATACAGCGTGATCTGGTTTTCACCCTCTTCCAGCAGCACTTCATAGTTGTCACCATCTGTCGGTGAAAGCTGCGTTCCGTTCAGCCAGGCGGTCAGATCTTCGACTTTGTCACTGCCCATAAAGGCCTGTGCATAGAACCGGTATTTCTTTTTATATACTTCTTTGTCCTCCAGATCGGTGTCAAAGCGGATATTCTGGTTCTGCGGTCGTTCATAAGTTATGGTATAAACCTGCTGTTCGCTCTTTCCGTCTTTTTCTGCATCCAGAACGATCTGATTTTCGCCCTCCTGCAAAGGAACGTCTTTATAATCCCAGTTTTCATCGGCACTGATCGGTGTACCGTTTAGCGTTGCCGTCAGTGCAAACGTCTCTTTGCCAAGCTGTGCCCAGGCACGGAAGGAAATGTGATCGCTTTTTACCGTCTGATCGGACAGATTTGTCTGGATCAGCAGTTTTTCTTCGTCGTAATAGATGGTATATTCTTTGGAAACAGTAAATTTGGTACCGTCTTTCTGCTGATAAGTGACTGCCACCAGAATCTTATTTTCGCCGTGTGCCAGTTTCAGACTTCCCCGATAAGTGGTCACTTTGCCGTCGTTTAAGGTGTTTTCTGTTTTCAGTACTTTCAGATCCGTCAGCTGTTCAATCTGATAACTGTAATCTGCTTTTGTGACCGTCCCGCCGTTTTCAATCGTTGTCCGGAAATACTGCCTGTCTTTTTTGCCGTTTTTGTCTTTGTTTTTATTTCCGGAGTGATTCTTATTCGGCTTTTTGTTGTTTTTATCGTCTCCATCCCTCTTTTCGCCGCCTGTTCCGTCTCCGTAATTGCCTCCGTTTGTTCCTGATGCAGTCCCGCTGCTATTGCCGGAATTGTTTCCGGAAGCATCTCTGTTTGCCTCTGTTGAACTGCCGTTTTCGTTTTTACTTCCGCTCCCTGTGCTTTCTGTGCCCTGGCTGTCAGCTCCGCTTTCTTTTGACGATTCGCTCTCCGTCTCCGGCATATCCTGATTTTCTGACTGCTGATTCTGCATCTGCTGCCGGCTGCTTCCATTCTCTTTTGTCTGCTCTGCCAGCACTTCTTTCGTGCCGGTCAACATGACCATCGAGCTTTTCTCCATACCATCGATCGGATTTTCCGGCACACTTTCTCTCTGCGTACGGATTCCCAGGATCATCACTCCCGAAAACAGCACAATAAGCAGCAGTGCCGCAATGGCACCTGCTGCTTCTGAATGTTTCCGCAACTTTTTCATCATTTTTTGAAAAAGCTCTTTCATATGCTCCTCCTGTTATTCTGAAACTGTAAAATATTCTGATCCATTTTTCACTGTAATTGTGATGTTCCGGATCAGTCACCGCTTATTTTACTTTTACAGAACGAATTTTGCTGTATTTTCCGCTGTATTTCTTTCCTCCGACGATCTTATAGGCCTGGATCTTAAAGTAATATTTTTTCCTGGATTTCAGTTTCTTCCAGGTCAGTTTTGTGGTGTTCGCCTTTTTGATCGTCTTCGCCCGCTTCCAGTTTTTCTTCTTTCCGATTGCGTAGAAAATCTCATATCCGGACACGCCTTTGATCTTCTTCCACTTCAGCACTGCTTTTTTGCTCCTGGATGCCTTCAGGGAAATAAAGGAAACTTTTGGTACGGAAACGGTGATATTCTGGTTTGGATCAGTCGGTTTCGGCTGTACCTGCTGTGTTTCTTTAACTGTCACTTTGATCTGTGCCAGGATCTGAGGCTGCTCCACGCAGTACGCTGTGATCAGGGTCTCTCCGGATGCAAGTGCACGGACCTGTCCGTCTGCATCCACAGATGCCACCTGTGGATTAGCACTGCGATAACGGATGCTGACCGCTACATTCAAATCTTCCGGGAGGAGCTGTACTTTTAACATATGACTCTCGCCCTTTTTCAGCGTCACGCTGTTTTCTGTAAATGTAAGTTTCTCCAGCGGAACTTCCACTTTTAAGGTACAGGTCGCTGTCAGCATTCCAACATGGGCGGACACCGCCGTTTCTCCGCCGCCGATGGCTGTCACTGTGCCGTTTTCCACGGTTGCCACGGAAGGATCTGCCACATTCCAGATGATGGTTTTGTCACTGATCGTATCTTCCGGATCGTAAGTCACATGAAGTGTCACCCGTTCTCCTTTTTTCATGTTGACTTCTGTTTTATCCAGCGTGATGTTTTTCAGAACAAGGGACTCCAGTCTCGCATATTCTGCCTCCGCATCGGTCAATATTTTTAAGATTTCTTCGCTGACATACTGTTTCTGATCTTCCAGAAGTGCATCGTACGCCGCCCTTGCTTTTGCGATAGCTTCACGACTGTTCAGGGTCACTTCTCCTATGGCATTTATTTTTTCAACAGCTGACTCTGCCTGGCTTCTGTTGTATTTGAGATCTGCCAGTTTATTTTCTGCCTGTGCAAGCAGCTCATAATTTCTGACCAGATTTTTCTGTGCGGTTGTCAGTGCAGTGTAATCTTTTCGCAGTGCCGTCAGCCTCTCTTCACTTTCAAAGGTGATCTCGCCAAGTGCTGCAATTCGCTCGCTGATGGCTTCTGCGATGGCGGTATCTTTTTTCAGCTTCTCCAGATCCATTTCCTGTGCAACGAGAGAATAATAATTGACAACCATCGCCTGCCGGATCTTTGTCATCGCATCAAAATCACTTCGGATCTTTTTCAGGGTCTCTTCATCCTCAAGTTTCACCTCACCGCTTGCCGCAGCAATCCGCTCTTCCATCTCTTTGACTGCCGTATAATCCTCATCCGTTGCCTCTGCCTGTGCAAGCTCCTGCAGTTCTTTTTCTTTTTCTTTGATCTGTTCGATCAGCTTTCCATCTACCTGTGCTCTTTCTTCATCGTTCAATTTCAGCCATGCGGCATGGGCATTCATAAGAAGTGAAAGACTGTCATCTGTAAGTGACACTTTTTCCGGGATCCGCTTAACGCAGCTTGAAAATGCATCGATCCTGTCTTTCTTCTCCAAAAGCTCTGTGATCTTCTTTTCTGCATTCTCCAGAAGTTTTCTCACACGCTCCGGAACAAGTGCCTGCTGGCTCTCTGTCAGTGCCTGGAATGCTTCTCTTGCCGCTGTGATCTCCTCTCTGGAATCTAAGTTCACATCTCCGATTGCTTCGATCTGACGAATCACGGCATCTGCCTTTTCTTTGTTCTCCTTCATCTGTGAGATCTTTTCTTCTGCTTTCGTCAGAATATCCAGATTTTCTACCATCGCTTTTTCTGTTTCTGTCAGTGCATCGTAGGCATTTCTTGCACGCACTACCGGCTGCTCATCTGCAAGCGTCAGTTCTTTATCCAGTGCTTTGATCATCGCACTGACCTGTTCTGCCTGATCCATGCTTGCAAGCAGTTCCTTCAGTTCTTTTTCCTTCTTCAGGAAAGTATGGTAAGTACTTGCCGTGATCCGCTCCCGCTCGATATCCAGCATTGAATCATACAATTCTCTCGCCTTTTCAATGTCTTCTTTATCAGAAATGGCTGTCGCATGGCCGGACAGACGATTCACGATCGCATAAAACTGATTTGCTTTTTCAGTATTTACCGTCCATTTTGCATAAAAAGTCTTATCGCCATAACTGTGTGCCGGTATTTCGGTCACTTTGCTTCCGGTAAATTCCGCATTGGTGTACCATCCGTCAAATTTACATCCTGCTTTTGTGATCTCATCTGCGGTCGGCAGTGTGATCTGGTCTTTCGGACTGTAGGTGTCCGGAAGAATGATGTCATCGGAAAGAGTACCACCGTTTAATTCAAATTTCAGTGCATAACTTGGCTGTCCGTACTGTGCGTAAAGCGTGATATCCTGCTCCGGCATGGAAAGGAGCTCTCCCGGATAATAGCTGATCCCACTTCCGTCCGGTTTGGTATTCCACTCCGTCAAAAATGCTTCCTGTTCATCGGTTACTTTTCCTTCGGATAAGAGTACTTCTGCATAAGGGGAAGCTTCTGTTGTGAAGGTCTCGCCCTCTTTCTGACCGTCATAGGTGATCGTATAAGTATCTGCCGTGGCATTCAGATAACTACCGTCCAGCTGATCCTGCATATCAAAAAGGGAATTCTGTTTGTGTGCAAAACGGTCGTATGCGATCAGTCCGTAAAGTGCCTGGTCGGTTGCCATCGGATTGACCGTTGTGCCGGAACCGCCACCTCCGTCGTAGCCTGCCGTTACATGTTTAAATCCGCCGATCGACGCACTGCTTCCGCTTCCGGCTGCCCAGAAGGTCAGAAGTGCATCTACCATATTGTCGGTGTAAACGCCGTCCCGTGTCGCTCCTTCTTTGACAAAGCTGCATGTTTTTCCGATATGCGGCAACGTTACCTTATCTGATTTCGGATCGATCCCCATTTCCAGAAGCGGCATCATCGCCCATACGGTCGATTCGCTGTTGACCGTTCCCCAGCTCTCAAAACCGCCGTTCGGCTTCTGCATATTTGCCAGCACGAGAATACCGCGTTCTACCGCACTTGCAAACTCATCATAACTATAGGTTGCATCTGTTTGCTCATATTTTTCCTGACTCAGATAATATGGTGCAAATGCTGTCAGTGTCATGCCAGTGATATCGGCATCCGGTACATTTCCTGACAATGCCCAGCCGCCTTTGATTCCGTTTGCATCAGTGATCTCCAGATTCAGAATGTAATCCAGCATTTTTCCAAAGGTATTTGCTGTTTCTGGATGATCCGTCTGGTCAAATTCATAACCGCCGCTGTTCATGGAAATGATCTCCCAGATCGGACCGTTAATGCCCTGGCGATACGAAAAACTGAATGAATCAGATAGTTTTTCAATAAAATCATAGCCTGCCACGCTTCGGATATCATATCCCATTGCAGTCAGCGGCAAGATCAGTCTTGACCACTCGGTAGACTTTGCCGCATGCAGATTTCCTTTCTTATTTTCTACATGTGCTTCCACACGTTTTAAATAGTCAGAAAAATAATTCTCCGGTATGCTGTTGATATAATCTGCCCCTGTATACATGCCGCGCAGCAGATCCCATACTGACCATTCTCCAAACGTACTTCCTACAGTCGGGTAGCTGTTTCCTGTTTTTTCTGACTGCTCCTGCTGGTTTTCCAGAATATATTTTGCCGCTGCATTGATATAAAAACGCACTCCCGGCTTTTCATTGTTCCAGAAACGCAGCTTCAGACTGTCTGAAAATTTATTCTGATCCCACGCTGCCGCATGGACAGCAGTAACAGGCATCTGGACAGATGACAGAGCTACAACTGCCGACAGAACTCCTGCAAGAATCCGTTTTCTATAACCACATTTTTTTGTTTTTCTGCTCATTTCTCCACACTCCTGTTCTTTCTGTAAGTGCATCTCTTTTTCTGAAATTGTAATCTTTGTAATGGTGATCCGGGGGCAGATTTCTGCCCCCCTGATCATCCATCTTCCTTGCTGATAAGCATATATTTCATATTTTTATGCTCTCAGCATACGGAAATTTAATTGTTATTTTTTAATCTTTGCAGACTTGGTATTTGAGTACTGACCGTAGATCACTTTATTTTCTACTTTCTGGAATACACGTACTTTGTAGGTATATTTCTTACCTGCTTTTCCTTTCAGTTTGTAGCTTGCCTTGCTGCCCTTATTGAGCGTCTTCACAAGTTTCCACTTGCCTTTTCCAGTCTTGCAGTAGATTTCGTATCCACTTGCACCCTTAACCTTGTTCCATTTCAGAGTTACTTTTTTGCCTTTCACCTTTGCAGATTTCAAAGTTGTCTTCTCATTAAATCCATACTTGTCTTTCTCTGCTTTCAGTTTTTCTTCCTGCTCTTTCAGTTTTGCATCCTGAGCCTTCTGTGCCTCTTCAAGTGCTTTCTTTGCTTCTTCCTGCTGTCTCTTTGCTTCTTCCTGCTGAGCTTTCAGGTCTTCTGCTGCTTTCTTTGCTGCTTTAAGTGCAGCCAGGTCTTTTTCTGCGATAACCAAGTCAGACAGGTTCGTTACTTTTTCTTTCACATCTGCTTCCAGGGCTTCATATGCACTTCTTGCTGCTGTGATCGCTTCTTCACCGTCAAGTGTTACTTCTCCGATTGCTGCGATCGCATCGACTACCGGCTGTGCTTTGGCTTTCAGAGCTTCCTGTTTTGCCTGCTCTGCCTTGTCTGCTTCTGCTTTGTCTGCTGCCTCTTTTACAAGTGCTGCAATGCGGCTCTCTGCGGCCTGCAGATCGCTGTAGTTTGTTACCAGTGATTTCTGGACATCACTCAGAGTATCGTATGCGGCTCTTGCTGCTGCGACTACGCCTCTCTTATCCAGCGTTACTTCTCCGATTGCTGTGATCGCACTGCTTACGGATGCTGCTGCCGCTGCATCTTTGTCCTGACTCTCTTTCTCTGCTTTCAGCAGTGCCAGATTCTTCTCTGCTACGACCAGGTCAGACAGGTTTGTTACTTTTGCTTTCACATCTGCTTCCAGGGCTTCATATGCACTTCTTGCTGCTGTGATCGCTTCTTCACCGTCAAGTGTTACTTCTCCGATTGCTGCGATCGCATCGACTACCGGCTGTGCTTTGGCTTTCAGAGCTTCCTGTTTTGCCTGCTCTGCCTTGTCTGCTTCTGCTTTGTCTGCTGCCTCTTTTACAAGTGCTGCAATGCGGCTCTCTGCGGCCTGCAGATCGCTGTAGTTTGTTACCAGTGATTTCTGGACATCACTCAGAGTATCGTATGCGGCTCTTGCTGCTGCGACTACGCCTCTCTTATCCAGCGTTACTTCTCCGATTGCTGTGATCGCACTGCTTACGGATGCTGCTGCCGCTGCATCCATCTGGTTTTTCAGTTCTTCCTGCTGTTTCTTTGCTTCCAGAGTCTGAATGGTCTTTTCTGCCTGAACCAGAACATCATAATTGGAAACCAGTTTCTTCGCATCTGTGGAAAGTGCATCGTATGCATTTCTTGCTGCTTCTACGCTTTCTTTTTTCTCGAGTGTTACATCTCCAAGTGCTTCGATCAGTGCTTTTACTGCATCTGCATCGGTCTGTGTCTTTTCATCCGCTGCAAGTTCTGCACTTGTTTTCAGTTTGTCCAGATCTGCTTTTGCATCGCTTAACTGTTCGGCAATTTCTTCTGCTGATTTTGCATTGTTGATCAAAACAGCTGCATTTGCAAGGATCTTTGTGATCTTTGCTTTTTCAGCATCACGATAATCATCTGCATTTTTGTATGCGTTCAGTTCTGTGATAGCTGCTTCTTTGTTTACAATCGTCACTTTCAGCATATTGCTGGTATGTGGCTGTGCATCGTTATCTTTTACAACCATATAAACATCACTGATTGCAGAAGGCAGATTTGTGACTTCTACGGTTGACTCGCCAACCTCAATGCCGCTTCCCTCTCCTGTTGTATCAATAGATTCTGGTGCAGTTTCTCCATACGGTACTGCTTTATAATAGAATGCTCCATACTCGTTCGAAGTAAGGGTGATACTTCCGGCTGCTTCATCTTTGCTTACGCCTGCAGCATTCGAAATAACCGGTGTATTTCCTGCTTTCTGTTTTATAGTTACAAAATAAGAAGCCTTTGCGTAACCGCCTTCTGAAATAACTTCCACACGTACCTTCGCACAGTCATTATTTCCAAAATAAATAGCATAGCGGTTATGTGTATTCGTTGTTGCTGTAACCGGAATTGTTCCATCTGAATTTACTGCTGTACTGCTTCCGACCAGAACCGGATATACTTTTACGGTTGCATTTGCATCCTGTGCCAGTGCCCATACATTTAAAAAGCTCTTTGTACTGCTGTATTCTGCACGATATTCATGCACATCGTTGCTGAATGTCGGTGTCATTGGCACCATACTGCTTGAACTTGGTACTCCATTACTGGTAGTCACACAAAGCTCACCAAGTTTTACATTTGGCTCTTTTCTCTGTACGATCAGCGTATAAGTTCTGCTCTCCACACCCTTTTTCACAACAACTGGTACCGTAATTTCTTCATCCGTAAGATCCAGATTGTAAATGTTTCCTTCTACACCATTAATGGTCACAGTACTTCCTGCGGACGCTTTTACCATCAGTGTTGTCTTTTCTGCTTCTGAAAAAATATTGATCTTATGTGAATTTGCTTTTGTATCAAATGCTGCACCTGCGTCAATACTGCTGCCTTCTGCACTTGATGTTACGCCGGTCATATATGCCTCACTGGATGCAACCGCCATAACGCATGCACTGTCGTTCTTATAGTACAGCGTACCGTTTTCGTCACAGATAATACTTGTGATGCAGTACTGCTGTCTTGCTTTTTCCGGTGTGAAAATTTCTTCTACATCCGGAGTTGTCTGTCCTTTTTTATCACGGATCAGAGTGATACCACCCGGATTCTTGTTATAAGTTGCATACAGATAAACACTTCCGTCTTCTTTTTCATAAGCGGTTGACAGAAGTACAGAGCACTGTGGATATCCTTTCAGCGGTGCTTTGTAGATCTCTGTCATCGTTGCCGCATCAATCACGCTGATCGAATAGGTTCCGCTGAAGTTACTTCCGCTTGTCACACCGATATAGATTCTTCCGTTGTATACAACCGGTGTGCTGGTGCTCATGCTTCCAGGCTGTACGGATTTCAGCGTATCTTTATCAAAGGTTCCGTTGGATTTCAGTTTTAGACTGTAGAGGTAGCCGCCTTTTGTTGTGAAATACAGTCTGTCTGTTTCTTTGTCATAAGCAATCGTAGAACGCTGGTCACCGATTACATCGACGCTGTCCATAACTTCTCCGGTCTTCTTGTTCAGAGATAATACATGTCCGGTTCCGTCTGAACCGCTTGTGCCGTCATCCGTACCAAATACAACATAGTCACCGCGTACCACAGAACCTGCCCAGTAGAAACCGCCAAGGCTTGTGTACTGCCATGCTGCTTCTTTTGCTTCCTGTGTGTTCGTCGGATCTTCATCCGTAACCGGGATGCACACATAGTTTGCATCTTTTGTCTCTGCATTCCAGAATCCGGTATAAATATAACCGTCACTGTAAGTGATCGGGCTTAAGGACTGGCCTTTCAGCGTATCCTGGTAAACCCACAGAGATTCCAGTGTCTCTGCATTGAACGCCTGTACACGTCCGTCTGCCAGCGGTGCAAAGATCATGCCGTCTGCATAGGTTGGCGGTGTGTATCCAAAGTTTGTCGCTGCTACCATATCGCCTGTCTGCAGGATATCACCTGTATTCAGATCCAGTTTGTAAATATGGTTTGCACTCATGACGATCAGGGAATTATCCACGATGATCTGCACACTCGGTGCTGCACCCCAGCCGCTTCCCAGTTTCTTAAACCATTTTTCGTAGGTTGTCGCCTCGCTCGTTGGTGTTTTTGCAGAGGTAATACCCATGTTGTCATCACTGTTACGGAAGTTTTTCCATGCTGCGGATACATCTTTTCTGGTGCTCTCCGGTGCTTTTTCCATTGTGATGGTTTTCTCGGTGTTTTCTGTAATAGAAATCGTATCTTTCTTTGTAACATATCCGGCTTTTACGGCAACATAGCTGTAAGTTTCTTCTGCCTTCAGTGTGTATACACCGTTCTCTGCTTTCAGCTTTTTGCTGTCAGCATCTTTCAGTGTGATCACTGTATCTGCCGGATCTGCTTTCAGTGTCAGTTTTACGGATTTTTTTCTCAGAACATGAATCTTGTATTCTCTTGCCTGAGACGGTGCATCTTCCATTGCTGCTTTGACGGTGATCACAGTCTCATCTCCGCTCAGAGGAACTGATGTTTCTCCTGTCACTGCGGTACCGTTGACAGAAACTGCTGCGTTTTCCAGAAATGCTGCTGCATTTATTTTTACGCTGTCGTTGTTGTCGGTTACACTGACTGTGTAATCTGTTACATTTTTATCAAAGCCAGGATGAAGTACTTCTTCTCCATCTGCAGATGCCACACTTAAGGATGTCAGAGTGGATTCACGAACAACATCAAATTCATAAGTTGTTGTCTCGTCTCCCTTCTTCACATCTACATACAGTGTGTTGCCATTCATGTCTTTTTTGGTCAGGTAGGCGGCACTTGATGTCGCACCACTTCTCAGTGTAATATTCTTCGCAGATCCGTTATTTGCCGCTGTGTAACGTGCTGTTACCGTTGCAGTTACATTATCTGCAAGTTTGGAGTAGAGATATACATTGGTAATTGCATCCGGGATGACAACCTGATATTTGTTTTTCGTAATATTATATTCCGGTGTGATCTCGTATGCAAAAGAAGTTTCTGCATTGGTTCCTGCCAGGATCTTGAACTCTTTCATGCCGGCTGCTACAACGGTTACCGGAATATCTACGCTCTTCTGTCCTGATTTTGCTGTGATCACTGCTGTTCCCTTTCCGGTTGCTGTGACCACTGCTTCTTTTCCAACCTGCATCGTATTCTCTGCTGACTGTGCTGCTGCCAAAGACTGGTCTGTGCTGACTGCCACAACTGCCGGATTGGAAGAAGTCCATACGACCGGATCGGTTCCATTGCCTACATCTGCCATAATCTTCTGTGTATCAGAAACGCCACATCCAATCTCTTTCTGATTCGGAGTGATGGATATGGTGCTGAACACGTCTGCATTTGCAGGCAGAACTTTTACATAACATTCTGCAGTAAAAGCACCGCTTATGAATGTGATGATCGCTTCGCCTTCACTGACTGCAGTTACCCTTCCTGAACTGGAAACGGTTGCCACATTTGTATTGCTGCTCTTCCAGGTTCCGCTCTTGGTATCTGTGGTATCACTTGGAAGATAGCTTGCTGACATATAGGTGAACTGTTTTACTTTCAGTGATTTAGAGCCATAGCTGATCTTTACGCCGGTCATCGGCACTTCTACAACTTCTATTTCAATGGAAGCAGTCATGTCACCGATTTTTGCCGTGACCGTAGTCGTTCCTTTTTTCAGTGCACGTACGTATCCGCTTGTGGAAACACTTGCAACGCTCGGCTCTGAGCTTTCCCAGGTCGCTTTTTTTGCATCCGTTGTATTGGACGGATCAAATCTCAGAGATAAGGTTTTGTTCTTTCCTTTATTCAGGGTCAGTTTGCTGTCATCAAAATAAATCCGCTGTGTATGGACTTCTTTGACTGTTACCGTACAGCTGGCCTCTTTGTCACCAACCTTTGCTGTAATGACAGCCGTTCCTTCTTTTTTACCGGTTACTCTTCCGCTCTGATTTACCGTTGCGACATCTTCTGCATTTGTGCTCCAGGTAACAGTTCTGTCATCTGTGGTATTTGCCGGAACCAGTGTCGCTGTCAGTGTTTCACTGTCATTTTTCAGGATTTCCATTTTTGATTTATCCAGCCGGACTTCCTGAAGCGGACTTGCATTTACGGTTACTTTACAGGTTGCTGTCTTTTCGCCGCAGGTTGCCGTGATCGTGGTCGTTCCTGCACCGACAGCTGTTACCAAACCATTTTTCACCGTTGCAACAGAAGGTTCTTCACTGTTCCATTCGATTGGCTCGGTCGGTTTGCCTGTCAGCTCCACTTTTGCATTTAACTGCATGGTACCTTCGTTTTCCAGTGTGATCTCACTCTGATCCAGTGTGATACTTGTGATCTCACCGCCAAGCAGTTTGTTCAGTTCATCGTTTACTTTATCTACTTCACTCTGTTCTGCAACAATATTTTGCAGAACTTCTTTTGCTTCTGTGATCTTTGCTGCGATATCCGGATCTGCCTTCAGCTCGGCACTGTTCGGTGCAGAATTGATCTTTGCCAGAGTGGTGGTCAGCACATCTTTGTTTGCGACGCTGTAAGAATCATCATAGCCGCCGCCCATACCGCTGGAACCTCCGATATCACCGCCGTACTTCAGAGTAAACTGTGCACGCATGACATCGCCGTCAGACAGATAATAATCTGCAAATCCTACATTCGGGAATACCGTATTTACACAGTACATCCATCCTGACATGTAGTTGTAGTCAAATTCACCAAGAGAACCTTCTGTTCCGCCGTCGGCGTCAAACATCAGATCCGGAAGTTTTTCTGCCATATGCGGCTCAAGTGCTGCACCGGCAAGATCCAGTTTCTTTGTCGCATTCTTTGGGTTTTTTGCATTAGATCCTACGATATGGGACAGATAGAAACCGCTGGTCAGACTTCCGGTGTATTCTACATCATAGCCTTCTTCACGGATCAGGTTTACAAATGCTTTCGCTGCATTGTCACCTTCGTAAACCGGCATCAGAACTGGTTCTACGATATAACCTTTTGAGATTGTAAAGGCTTCAATGCTGACCGTTGCATAACCGATAAATTCGCCTTTTTTGGCTTTCTGATAAATAACGGTATAAGTCTGTGTTTTCGATGCTCCTTTTCCGTCTTCTGCGGAAATAACAACGGTATGCTCTCCTTCTTCCATGCCCTGGAAATCCAGCGTAAAGCTTGTCTTTACATTATCACTCCAGGTTGCCGAAAGTACCTGTCCGTCAAGAGTTGCTGTCGGTTTGAGCGTGTTGTCCTCAGCATCTCTTGCCCAGACATCGAACAGCTTGCGCTGTCCTTTTACCTTAAGCTTGTCCGTCAAAGTTGTCTTTAAAAGAATACCATCCTGCGTTGTTTCATCCGATGACGCATCCTCTGAAACAACTGCTCCCGTGTCCTGTGCCGGCAGTGCTGCGAATGCACTTGTCGGAATCATGGTTGTGATCATCAAAAAGGTCAGAAACCATGCCAGAATTCTGGAAGCAAATCTTTTTTCTCTTCGTTCCATTTGTTCCTCCTCATTCGCTTTTTGGCGATTCGCTTCTGTTTGCTTTTTTTATTTTACACATGCTCACATCTGTGTTTTCCTTTTTCGTTTTCCTCCTTCCCTTTCTGTGTGTTCTCCAATTTCATAATTTTCAGACACCGGGCAAAAGGGGACAAAAAATACACCTCCGCTATGCCTGCGGACGTTGCTGATAAACCGGTTTTGTGTTTGTGTTCTGACTTGGGTTCCTCCTACTCAAGATGCCTTCCCAGTTTGACTAACCAGTGGCAAATAATCTTTTTCGTCCCCCATACAGCAGGGAATAACTGTTCCGGATTCTCACCGGATTCCTTTAAAGAGATCACATAAACGCAATCTCACCACAAAACTCCTATGAAATTAGCCCTCTATTACGCCAACAGTGTACCCCTATTTCCTATAATTGTCAATCAAATCCACTTTTTTCTTTTTGCTGAAAGTCCTTGATATAACTGAATTTTTTCGTATCTTACATACGTTTGTTCGATTCGTATAACAGATGCTTTTTATTATATAAAGTCAAAAAAGCAGGAATGTCACATCTCATATTCTAATCATGTAACATTCCTGTTTTTTTATAATCCCTGTATATAGTTGAGCATCGGTTCGAGATTTGCCTTTTCACAGACATCAAAGGATTTCTGCATCTGTTCAAAAAGGGCTTTCTCTTCTTCACTGTGTGCTTTGCGGCTCTTCATCATCTTGCAGAAGACTTTCATCATAAGCTTATCGCCAAGATTCATCGCTTCATAATTCAGCCCGCTTTGCAGGTAGAATACTTTTACTTCTCTGTCCTCTCCTTTGCCCAGCTGCTGTTCAATAGACTTGACAGCGTCTGCAGAAGACGGCGGCATCGCCCCGGTCACAAACAGCACGTTTGTCTTTTCAAACGGCAGAATCGTCTCTTTGTACCATTTCAGCTCTTCTACATTTCCTGCACGGAAGCTGCTCCCGAAAATGATCACATCGTAATCCGAGAGCCTTTCTCCGCCGACATCTTCCTGTGGTATGCACTCACAGTTTAACGACTGTGCAAGCCACTTTGCATATTTTTTCGTAAATCCGGTTCTCGATTTATATATGACAATCTGTTTCACTTTAGCACCTTCCTTCTGTTACGTTCTTTTTTTACTGATGCCCACGAATTGCTCCGTTACGAAGTAACTCTTACAATCTACGCTCCGCTTCGGTCGGCACTAAACGAGTGCCACTGGTATCAGGTATAATCATATCAGAATTTCTTTACAAAACAAGGACACTACTTTACAAAACTATCACAATTCATACTGACTGTTATATAATTTTGCATAAAATCCTTTTTCCGCCAGCAACTCTTCGTGTGTTCCCTGTTCTATAACTTTTCCACTGTCCATCACAAGAATAATATCTGCTTCACGTATCGTCGAGAGACGATGTGCCACGATAAAGCTGGTGCGGCCTTTCATCATGCTGGCAAAGGCCTGCTGGATCTTGATCTCGGTACGGGTATCGATGCTGGATGTTGCCTCATCCAGGATCAGCATCGGCGGCAGGCAGAGCATGACTCTGGCGATACACAGCAGCTGTTTCTGTCCCTGGCTGATATTGCCTCCGTCTTCTGAGATCACGGTGTCATAGCCGTCCGGCAGTCGCTTGATAAAGCTGTGGGCATGAGCCGCTTTGGCAGCTTCGATGACCTGTTCTTTTGTGGCATCCGGCCTGCCGTAGGCAATATTTTCATAAATCGTTCCTGATTTCAGCCAGGTATCCTGGAGCACCATGCCGTAACTTCTGCGAAGGGAAATGCGGCTGATATCACGGATATCTGTTCCGGAAACGCAGATTTTGCCGGCATCTACATCATAGAAACGCATCAGCAGATTGATCATCGTCGTTTTTCCGCAGCCGGTCGGTCCTACGATCGCCACTCGCTCGCCCGGTTTTACGGAGAGATTGAAATGCTCGATCAGTTTGCGGTCCGGCACATAGCTGAAGGAAACATCGGAAATCTCTACGGTTCCGTCAACCTGTTCTTCCGTCAGTACTCTCGCATCTGCTTTGTCCGGAGTGCGTTCTTCTTCATCGAGCAGCTCAAAAATGCGGCTCGCACATGCCATGGCATTCTGAAGCTCTGTGACAACACCGGAAATTTCATTAAACGGTTTTGTGTACTGGTTTGCATAACTTAAAAAGCAGGACAGCTGACCGACGCTGATGCCGCCGGACACGGCAAACAGTGCTCCGACAAGAGCCACACCGGCATAAACCACGTTGTTGACAAAACGGGTGGCCGGGTTTGTGATGCTGCTGAAAAAGATGGCTTTCAGGCTCGCCTTCTGAAGACGCTCGTTCATCTCATCAAACTGATCCACATTTTCTTTTTCATGACAGAATGCCTGTACCACTTTCTGTCCTTCGATCATCTCATTGATAAATGCAGTCTGCTCGCCGCGGACTTCGGTCTGCATATGGAAATTACGATACGTTTTCTTTGCGATAAAGCCTGCCACTATAAAGCTGAGCGGTGTGACGCACACAACAACGAGCGTGATCGGCACATTGACATACAGCATAAAACCCAGTGTTCCGAGGATCGTCAGAACTCCGGTAAAAAACTGGGTAAATCCCATCAAAAGTCCGTCTGCAAACTGCTCTACATCGGCGATCACACGGCTGACCAGATCTCCGGTCGGATGTGCATCCAGATAAGAAACCGGCAGTCTCTGGATCTTGGCGATCGCTGCATTTCTCAGGTCACGACTGACATTATAAGTGATCTTGTTATTGCAGATACCAAAGATCCACTGTGAGATCGCCGTCACGGCAGTCGCTGCCACGATCACTCTTACGATCGCCGCCACGCCCGCAAAATCTACTTTTCCGACTCCGATCATATGGTCAATAGCATTTCCGGTCAGGATCGGCACATAGAGCTGGGATGCAACAGAAAGAGCGGCAAAAATCAGACTGCATACAATATAAAACCAGTATTTTCGAATATGTTTCCAGATTCTCATGATCATGCCGTCTCACCTGCCTTTCCAAACTGACTTTCATAAATTTCCTGATAAACCGGGCAGTTTCCGAGCAGTTCTTCATGCGTGCCCATGCCGACGGTCTTGCCGTCATCCAGCACCAGGATCAGATCGGCATGCATCAGGCTGGATGTTCTCTGGCTGACGATAAATACCGTCATCTCTTTATCCAACTCACGGATTGCTTTTCGAAGTGCCGCATCCGTTGCAAAATCCAGTGCACTTGCACTGTCATCCAGGATCAGGATCTCCGGATCTTCCACCAGAGCACGGGCGATCGTCAGACGCTGTTTCTGACCTCCCGACAGATTGCGTCCTCCCTGCTCCACCGGTTCATCCAGCTGTTTCTCTTTTTTCTGTACAAATTCGGCTGCCTGTGCAGTCTCAAGAGCTGCCCAGAGCATCTCATCGGTCGCTCCTGGATTGCCCCAAAGAAGGTTCGAACGGATCGTACCGGAAAACAGCTGTGCTTTTTGCATGACCATACCAATCTTGCCACGCAGCTCTTCTCTTGAATAGCTTCTGATATCGTGACCGCCGATGCGGATTTGTCCGTCCGTTGCATCATAAAAACGTGCCAGCAGATTGACCAGCGTGGATTTTCCGCTTCCGGTTCCGCCGATGATACCCACGGTCTGTCCTTTTTTCACCGTAAAATGAATATTGGAGAGCGTTTCTGCACCGGCACCGCCGTAAGTGAACGATACATGGTCAAATGCCACTTCTTCATCTGAAGTTCCTGTTTTTCTGTTTTTTGCATTGTTTTCCGGACAGGAAAACTCCATTTCCGGCTCTACGTTCAGAACAGAAGCAACACGCTCTGCACACGCCATTGCTTTTGTCACCTGAATGATCAGGTTTGCCAGCTTGACCAGCTCGATCAGAATCTGGTTCATATAATTCACAAGGGCTACCACATCGCCCTGCTGCATATTTCCAAGATGGATCTGCACCGCCCCAGTATTTAAGATCACAACAACCGCAAGGTTGATCATCACGTAAGTCAGCGGATTCATCAGTGCGGAGATCTTTCCGACCAGAAGCTGGCTGCGTACCAGAAGTCCGTTGTTCTCCTCAAAGCGATCCTTCTCCTGCTCCTCTCTTCCGAAAGCACGGATCACACGCACACCGGTCAGATTCTCCCTGGTGACCCCCAGGATCCCGTCAAGGCTGCCCTGTACCTTCCGGTAAAGTGGCATCGTGATCAACATAATGCCAAAGACAACGATGGAAAGCAACGGGATCGTTACAACAAAAATAACAGCCGCCTTCGGACTTACGATAAATGCCATGACAACGCTTCCGAATACAATAAACGGAGATCTCAGGAACAGTCTCAGGAACAGATTCAGTCCGCTCTGCACCTGGTTGATATCACTCGTCATTCGCGTGATCAGTGTGGAAGTACCCAGCTTGTCCATCTCCGCAAATCCAAGGGACTGGATATGTGAGAACAGCACATGCCGCACCTTCGTACAGAATCCAACGGATGCTTTCGCCGCAAAATACTGTGCGGTGATACTGCAGGTCAGACCGATCACTCCAAGCAGGATCAGAAGTCCGCAGTGTGACAGAATGTATCCTTTGTCTTTGTTTGCAATTCCTGTGTTGATGATCGCAGCCATAACAAGAGGAACCAGAAGGTCAAACGTTGCCTCCAGCATCTTGAACGCCGGGGCAAGAATGCTCTCTTTTTTATAGTCGCGAAGATATATAAGAAGTTTTTTCAAAATTTCTCCTTTCCGTTCTCACTGCAATTTGAAAGAAACTTTCTCTTTTATACCAAAATGGTAAAAACAGACCGCTTTTGGCATCCTATATATCTTATCCATTTTTTACATATTTTACAAGTAAAAAAACCGCCCCGGCAGTTTTTCACTGCCGGGGACGATTTTCCGATGGTTATAAGTTCCGATCGGGCTGTCTTTGTATCCGCTTTTCTATGTGCTTATTTTGTGATCTTAACGCCTGCTTTCTGTCCTTTTCCTTTCAGCAGTCTTTTGTAAGATCTCAGCTTCTTAGCCGGTACTTTGATCTTTGCTTTCGCATGGATACCCTTGAATGCTTTTTTGCCGACTTTCTTCAGAGAAGTGGATTTGATCGTGATGCTCTTCAGGTTTGTTGCTTTTTCAAACGCACTCTTGCCGATGGTCTGAACGTTTTTGCCGATCACAACTTTTTTCAGTTTCTTATCGCCCTTGAATGCTTTGTTTGCGATCGCAGTTACCTTGAAGGTGTATTTGCCGTTCGCACTCTTAACGGTTGCCGGAACAGTAAAGGCTGTCTTCTTGTTATTTCTCTTAACAAGTGTTACCGTACCACCCTTTGCTGCAGATTTTGTCACCTTGTAAGTAGCGTTTTTGTACTTGATCGTAGCACCTTTTGCCGGAACATCGTTGGCCGGAGTCGGGTTCGGTGTCGGGTTTGGTGTCGGGTTTGGTGTCGGTTCCGGCTTTGGTTCCGGCTTTGGTTCCGGGTTCGGTTCCGGCTTCGGATCAACGCCTTTTACAAGATTTGCTCTTGCTGTCTGCAGTTTTGCAAGTGCTGCATTTACTTCTTCTCTTGTAGCTCCGTCTTTCTTTACGATATCCTGAGCTTCTTTCAGAGCTGCTTCATATGCTGCATAAGAGCTTGCTGTGTACTCTGCTTTCTCAATTGTTTCTGCCAGCTTGATCTCACCCTGGATTTTTTCGATCGTTTCTTTGTCTGCTACTTTTTTCTCTGCATTCAGTTTGATCTTGTAAGTATTGGTCTTCTTACCATCTTCGGAGGTAACGATTACCTTTACAACGTCATCTTTATCAAATGGTACTACTGTTACAGATGCATTGTCTCTTGCAGTTGCTTCTACAACCGCTTTGTCTGCTCTGTCTACGTTTACGGTATAACCATCCAGTTTGCCTGCTGCAAAGCCGGCTACTGCTGTTCCGTTTACTTTCAGATCACTCAGTTCCGCTGTGCTGTTGGATGTATAACCGTTTGTGCTTGTCCAGATCTCCAGCTCAGTCAGACCAACATAGCCTGTTCCCTGCTGTTTCATGGTAAATTTCAGTGCTTTTGCTTTCTGGACATCTTCAAATACCAGTTCGTTCTTCTGGTTTACCTGGTAATCTCCCTTGGTAAATGCAACTTCTTTGAAGTTTTCACCATCTTCGGACACTGCGATGGTTACGCTTTCCGGTGCGGATACGAACGTATCACCGAAGAACCATGCATTGATGCTTGCCAGTTCGTAAACTTCATCCCATGTAAACGTAATAACCGGTGAAGAGTTCAGCAGATGGTCGTTCCAGTTTGTCCATCGCATATTCGGCTTATCCAGAACATTGTTTACACCATCTACGATGGAGAGCAGATTATCTGCAGGCTGTCCGCAGCTCTCTGTCAGAGTCTTATATTCCTTTGCTACGTTGACTGCTTCTTTTACTTCGCCTTCTGCGACACGTACGGTTGCCGTTGCAGTCATCTCTGTGCCGTCTACGTCAACTTTACCATTTACTGTTACAACATCACCGACGTTTGCCAGATCCGTTGCTTTGATAGACTCCCAGGTAACTGCATACGCACCATAAGCTGTGCCATCCGGAAGGATACCGGCTACAGTTGAAGGCAGGGTCGGAACCAGATTTTTTACGGTTGCTCTTGTGTAGTTCTGTACTGCCACGATGATCGGTTTTACATGAAGGTTTGCAGATACTGCTACTTCTTCGTTTCCAACTTTCAGTGTTCCGTTCAGGACTTTTTCGCCAGGAGTGTTGTACATCTCAGCTGTCAGATTCCAGGTGATCGTACCTTTCTGTGTGGAATCATCACTCATGATACCGGTTACGGCTGTCTGAAGCTGTGGTTTGGTTCCCATGGTAACGGTGTATTCTGATTCAATCTTGTAATCTTTCAGGAATACTTCACCCTTTTTGTCACCTACGGTACTTACAAATACAGAATCCCCTTTCAGACCTGCGGATTCTGCTTTCAGTACGAAACCGCCTGCACCTTCGGTGCTGCGTACGATAACGAGTGCTTTTCCGCTGAATGCCTTGATTTTTGCGGTCTTGTCGCTTGTCAGAACGGATTTCTGCTGGAATTTATCTACGGTAGATGGATTTCCGTTATCCACACCAACGATTGTTCCGTTACCTGTTAAGGTAAAGCGGATGCTGTTGTCTGCGGCACTTACAAAACGTCCGTCTTTGTCGTTGACATCAATATCAATGTAGCTTAAGCTGCTGCCGTCAGCCTGGATCTCTGTCTTCTCTGCGGTAACTGCAAGGCTGCTTCCTTTGTCGCTGTTTGTCGTAACGGAAGCAGAACCAAGCGTGTCTGTGATCTCGTTTCCACTTTCATCATAGGCTTTTGCACTGAGCGTGCCTTCTGCATATTTTACCTTGAACTGGATTGCCTGGGCTTTCCACTGCTGTGATTCGTTGACTGCTGTACACTGGTCTGCATCGTTTGATACATTGCTGTAAGTAGCCCATTCATGACCGGCTGCTGTCTTGATCGGGGTTCTTGTGGAAGTACCGATCAGCTTGTCGTTCAGGTAAAGTTCTACTTTTGCTGCGTTTGAATAAACGTATACCGGTACTTTGCCGCCGGAGATACTTAAGTCTTCTGCATTCCAGCTCTGCGGTACGACGTGCAGTGTCTTTTTATCTTCTCTCCACTGGCTTGTGTAGAAATAGAAGGAATCCTTCTCAAAGCCTGCTGTATCAATCACACCAAAGTAAGAGGAGTTCGGTACTGCCAGTTTGTCACCGCTGACGCTTCCTGTTCCGGTTCCGTTCCACGGTGTCGGCTCGCCGATGTAGTCAAATCCGGTCCAGATAAACTCACCGGATACAAAGTCATCTTTGATCGTGTACCACCAGGACTCACGTGCTGTGTTGCCCCAGGATACGGCGTTGGTATCGTATGCGGTACACTGATAGTCACCTGTCTTGTTGTACTGAGACAGTGTATTGTAGATACCACGGCTGTTGCTTGGAGAAGCTGACTCTGTAGCAATGATCTTCCAGTCCGGATGTGTCTTATGGATACCTGCCATAGATCCCATAGAATAGTTGGCTCCTGCAAGTCCCTCACCGTTCTTCGCCAGAACAGTAGATACTTTGTTACGGAACTCCTGTGTATTGGCATTCTGAAGACCATTTGGATTGTTATCACCAACTGTGATCGGTCTTGTCTTATCGATTGCTTCGATGTAGCTCTTCATGTTCTTTGCGTACTGCTCGTACTGGCTGGAATCGGTAACACCGAAGTTCAGCTCATTTCCGATATCCCAGATGATAACGGACGGATCGTTTTTATCACGCTCGATATTTGATTCCAGAATGAATTTATACCAGGTGTCGCCTGTCGTTGCACCAAGCAGCTTGTTGTCTGCACTGATGGTCTGGTTGAAGTGTGTGCTGAAGTCCTGGCTGTTGCCGTTTTTCGGGAATGCCCATCCGTCAAACGTCTCATCCATAACCATCATACCCAGCTCGTTGCATGCTTCAAGCAGTACAGAAGACGGTGTGTTGTGAGAGGTACGGATCGCATTACATCCCATTTCTTTAAGCTTTTCAACCTGACGGTATACTGCATCACGTTCTGATGCGGCTCCGAGTGCACCCTGGTCATGGTGCATACATACACCTTTGAGTTTTACATTTTTGCCATTCAGACTGAAACCGGTGTTTGCATCAAAATTGATGTAACGGAAACCGTAGGTTGTCTTGTAAGTGTCCTTCACTTTGCCGCCAACCAGAACTTCGGTCTGTACATAGTACAGGTTCGGATTTTCTGTGCTCCACAGTGCCGGTTTGTTTACTTTCAGGGTCTGTTCTTTTTCTGCTGTGCTGTTTGCTGCCAGTGTCACATCTGTGGTTACTGCCTCAGAAACTGCTTTGCCCTCTGCATCCAGGACTGTTGTGCGGATCTGGGCTGCTGCCTGTGCACTGCTGTCATTCTGGACATCGGTCTGTACTTTAACGGTAACATCGCCGTCTTTTTCTGTCGCCAGATTTGGTGTAGTCACGTATGTGCCGTTTCTGGAAACATGCACGGCATCGGTAACGATCAGCTCTACGTCACGGTAAATACCAGATCCTGAATACCAGCGGCTGGACGGAGTCTGATGTACCACTTTTACGCTGATCACGTTCTCTGTGGTGCCGTCGCAGGTCAGGTATTTTGAAATATCAAATGCGAAATCATTATATCCATAATGGTTTTCGCCTACTTTTGTTCCGTTTACATATACATATGTATGATTATAAGAGCCGTCAAAGTTCAGGACAACACTCTTGCCTGCGTAATCACTCGGCAGGGTAAAGCTCTTGCGGTACCATCCTGTACCACCCGGCATGAATCCGGACTCTGCTTCGTTTGAGTTGGACGGCTCCTGTGTGATGCTGAAGTCGTGCGGAAGATTTAAGTCTCCCCATTGATCTGCCTTGGAATCATCGTAATCCTTTGTTTCTGCACCGGTTACATCTCCAAAGTGGAACTTCCAGCCTTTGTTGAAATTGATCTCTCTGCTTTCAGATGTCTCTACGCCGGCTTCTGCCAGAGCAGACTGTACCATAGCATCGTCAACCGGTGATGCCATAACCGGAACGCTGATGCCGGACATAACCATAGCGGTTGCCATCAGTACAGAAAACAACTGTTTGCTGCTTTTTCTTTTCATACTTTTCCTCCTTAAATGACTAAAAGCGGGGATATCTCCCTTTGAAATGTCCCCGAGTTGTTCAGTAATACGAAATCCCGATTCGCGTCACCGAAAATATTCAATATTATCATACAATAAAACCTGTGGAACGTCAAGGTTTTTAGTTTGAACTTCACTATAGTTAAAGAGGACGTCATAACATCAGAAAGTAAATCCGCTGACACGCATCGTTTCCTGTTCGGTTCGCTCGTGTGTTAGCCGCCCTTCGCCTAAACTCGCCTCTTCGAGGCTCAAACAGCGGCTCTCCGGGGCGGCAACATCGCAAACCTCACGACGGAAGCCTCGCTACCGTCAGCTTGACTTACTTTCTGATTGTTATGACTGTGCTGTTTTTCCCACTAATGCATCTGGCAGTTCCAATCTTCCTGATTTCAGAATACGTTTATTATTTTGCCAAAAGATGTATATCATACATTATATGTTCTTCTGCACACTCATAAAATCTACCCGTATCTATACCCTAGCGATTTTATCACCAGTTTCTGAATCAAAAGAAACTCCGTACCATCTTGCGGTAATTTTGAAAGCCTGAGAAATGTATATGCTGGACAGAAAAAAGGCAGCTGCACAGTGACGGTAGCAAGGTTCCGTCGTGAGGTTTGTGTCTAGTTTCCGCCGCCGAGCGGTGTCTGAGCAGCGAAGCTGCGAGTTCCAGCGAACGGCGGATCATAGACGGCACAAACCGAACAGGAAACGATGCGTGTCACGTGCTCTGCCTTTTTACGTCCAGCATGATAATTATTCTGTTGCAGCTGCACTCTCTGTCTCACTTGCAGCCTCGGTTGCCTCTGTGCTTCCGGCATCTTCGGTACTTTCTGTACTTTCCGTTCCGGTCTCGCTCTGAGCCTCGGTTGCCATCTGGTAAATATCCTTGAAGGTGATCTCTTTTAACAGAGCATCATCCTGTGTGTAGTCTGCTGCACTTTGCCATGCATCGTAGACTTCGCTGAATTTGCTGCTCTTTCTTTCGTTGATGATCCGTTCTTTTTTGCTTGCAGTTGCATCCGGATCATAGGTTGCTTTCATCTGGATGACATAATATCCTGCATCTGTGGTGATCACTTCATCTGCCACTTCTCCGTCTTTCAGTTTATCTGCCGCATTGCGGATCGCTTCATCCAGGGTGTAACTTTCATCATTATCACCATAAGAGGTGCTGCTCACGGTCTTGGTGTCATCGACATCTTTGACTGCATCTTCCATGCTCTTGCCGCCTGCTGCTGCATCACGTACTTTCTGTGCATTTGCAAGCAAAGCTGCTTTCTCATCATCCGTCAGTACCACTTTATTGCCATCCGAATCGGTCGTATCTGCAGTGCTGAATACCACGTAATTGATCGTTTTCTGGGCTGCTTCGTCATCAGTTACGTTGGTATCAACATCTGCAACGATCGCATTTGACATTTTATTGCGGATCGTGTACAGTTCCAGAACACGTGCCACACGTTCTTTTGTCGCACCCATGGATTTCAGGGTTGCCTGGTCGTTGTCATCCATAAACTGCTGTGCAGCTTCATCGATCTTCTTTTTGTCATCGTCTGTCAGGCTCACATTATACTCGTCCTGATGCTGTTCGAGGATCAGCATCTGTTTGAGGGTATCCATCATCGTGCTCTTTGTGGAATCGCCGTACTGTGACCACAGATTATCTCCAAGATAAGCTCCGTAAAATGCCTGCATCTGTGCCTGGCTATAACGAAGCATGATATTTGCCACTGCATATTCTGTTTTCTGTCCGTCCAATGTAATGATCGCCTTGCCTGAATTTCCACTGCATCCGGTCAGCATCCCTGCTGTCAGCGTAAAGCACAGTCCTGCGACTGCCAGTCTGTTTTTCATTGTTTTTTTCACTGTCTTTTCCTCCTGATCAACTGGTGCCATTCATTCAAGAATACCTCCGGCATCCGGCCGCAAAAAATCCTCTTTCAGGCACCATACTGTCTGCTATTATATCCTTTTTCACCCGGTACGTCAATTGCCATCCGATATTCTAAAACATTCCTGACATTCTTATTTCAAGGAGCTTATCATACATCACATGCCAGATTTTTTATCATCTTTTCCGTCAGGCTGCGTACCAGTGTCAGCACATCCTCATTATCTTTTCCGTTTTTACGCGGCTTCATATAAATAAAGTAAGGATTGGTATCTATGACAAATTTCATTTTCCCTTTGCTCTCTTTTACCAGAAGCTCGATCCCTGCCGGATCTGCCTTTGCCCGCTCAAACATGGTAAAGCGGATCTGGTCGCCTTTCTGTGCGATCTCGGTCAGCCATGCCCGGTGTGCCATCGCTTTTAAATTTGCCACAGCAAGCAGGTTCTGCACCGCTTTTGGCGGCTCTCCGAAACGATCCATCAGTTCTTCGAGCATATCATCGTATTCTTCTTCGCTCTCGATCGTGGCGATGCGTTTATAGACATCCAGCTTCTGGAATTCATTCTTAATATAACGTTCCGGGATAAAAGCATCAATATCCAGATCGATGACGGTATCAAATTCTTCTTCCGGCTGCGTCTCACCTTTGAGTTCTTTTACGGACTCGTTGAGCATTTTGCAGTAAAGATCGTAGCCGACTGCCTCCATATGGCCGTGCTGCTCTGCCCCGAGGAGATTGCCGGCACCACGGATCTCAAGATCACGCATGGCGATCTTGAAGCCACTGCCAAGATCGGTAAATTCCCGGATCGCATGGAGACGTTTTTCCGCCACTTCCCGCAGCATTTTGTTTCTGCGGTACATCAGAAAGGCATACGCCGTCCGGTTCGAACGTCCGACACGCCCGCGGAGCTGATAAAGCTGCGACAGGCCAAGATTGTCCGCGTCATGGATGATCATCGTGTTGACATTGGAAATATCCAGTCCGGTCTCTATGATCGTCGTGGATACCAGCACATCAATCTCACCATTGATAAAGTCATACATGATCTTTTCCAGTTCACGCTCTTTCATCTGCCCATGTGCAAATGCCACTCTGGCCTCCGGCACAAGCGATGCAATCTTATTTGCCGTCTCTACGATCGTGTTGACACGATTATAGACATAGTAGACCTGTCCGCCCCGTGCCAGTTCCCGGCTGATCGCTTCCCGCACCATCTCTTCGTTGTATTCCATGACATATGTCTGGATCGGCACACGCTCCATCGGTGCTTCCTCCAGAACGCTCATATCGCGGATCCCAACCAGGCTCATATGCAGCGTCCGTGGTATCGGCGTTGCCGTCAGGGTCAGTACATCGATGTTTTCCCGCAGCTTTTTGATCTTTTCTTTGTGCGTGACACCGAAACGCTGCTCCTCGTCGATGATCAGAAGACCGAGATCTTTGAACTGCACATCTTTTGAGAGCACCCGATGCGTGCCGATCACAATGTCAACCAGTCCTTTTTTGAGGTCTTCCAGCGTTTTTTTCTGTTCTGCTGCCGTGCGGAAACGGCAGAGCAGATCCACACGCACCGGATAATCTTTCATCCTCTGGACGAAATTATTATAATGCTGCTGGGCAAGGATGGTCGTCGGCACCAGAAATACCACCTGTTTGCTCTCCTGTGCCGCCTTGAACGCCGCACGGATCGCCACTTCCGTCTTGCCATATCCGACATCGCCGCAGATCAGGCGATCCATGATCTTACTGCTCTCCATATCGTGTTTCACCGCTTCGATCGCCTCCAGCTGATCGTCCGTCTCATCAAACGGAAACGTCTCTTCGAACTCTTTCTGCCAGATCGTGTCCTCTCCATAGCAGAATCCCTCTTCCCGCTGTCTCGCCGCATAGAGCTGCACCAGATCTTTTGCGATGTTTTTGACCGCACTGCGTACTTTTGTCTTGGTACGCCCCCACTCCTGCGTCCCCAGTTTGTTCAGTTTCGGGCGTTTTGCCTGCGAATCTGCATATTTCTGGATGACATCGAGCTGCGTTGCCGGCACATAAAGGTTGCTTCCGCCGGCATACTCCACCTTCATGTAATCTTTTGTGACTTTATCGACTTCTATTTTTTCAATCCCGCGGTAAATGCCAAGTCCGTGGTTTTCATGCACCACGTAATCGCCAACAGAAAGCTCTGAAAAACTGTGGATCGTCTTACCTTCGTAATGTCTGATCTTTTTGCGTTTTTTCTTTTCTTTGCCGAAAATATCGCTCTCCGAGATCACCAGGAACTTGATCAGCGGATATTCATACCCGCGGTGGGCACTTCCGTAAAGCAGCATGATCTCGCCTCGCTGTACGATGCGGTCGGCATCTTCCGAATAAAATGCCCGCAGTTCATGATCACGAAGGTCCTCTGCCAGACGTTTCGCCCTGGTTCTGGATGCACACAGCAGGATCACGCGTTCTCCCTTTTTCTTCCACTGCTGCAGATCCTTCACCAGAAGTTCAAAGCTGTTGTTGTAGGTGTTGACACTGCGTACATCGATGCTGAAATGCTCCGCAAAATGCCACTGTGGTCCTGCCGCCTCCAGCATACACAGCCCCATGCAGCGATGTTTCTGCAATTTTTCGGATGCCATCTGGCTCTCACAGAGCAGGTTCATCTGTCCCGGCAGCACATACCCTTTTTCCAGTCGGTTTGTCATGCTCTCCCGGAACTCCTTTTCGATCGCCTGTGCTTCCTCCCAGAGGCGGTTCGGTTCATCTAACACCACCAGTGCCTCTTTCGGAAAATATTCCGCAAACGAAACCATCCGGTCATAAAAATAAGGAGCCAGACCATCGAGCACAGACATCTGCTTCCACTGCGTCAGACTCTGTTTTACCTCTTCTGCAAAAGCTTTCAGGCGTGCCGATTCTTCTGTTTTCCGTTCCTGAAAGAACTGATCTGCAAGCCTTTTCGCCTCTTTTTCCAGCACCGCAAGCCCTTTTTTGATCCGCCCGTCATCAGCAATAAATTCGCCCGCCGGATAAATGCGGATTCGGTCCAGATTTTCAATGGAACGCTGGCTTTCCACATCAAAACTGCGGATGGAGTCAATTTCATCGCCCCACAGCTCGATGCGGACCGGATTTTCTTCGGTCAGCGGAAAAATGTCGAGAATACCGCCTCGCACGGCAAACTGCCCGCTTCCTTCGACCTGTCCCACCCGCTCGTAGCCCATGGCTGTCAGTTTCTTTTTCCAGAGCTCCATGTCAAATTCCGAATCGCTCTCTACCGTCTCGACCTGCTTTTGAAAAACTTCCGGCGGCAGAAGATGATCCATGATACCGCCCATGGTCGTGACGATGGTCACTTCCTCTTCTTCCATCAGTTTCTGCAGTACACGGATCCGCTGCTGTACCAGAAGATTGCTCTGCACATCGGCACTGTAAAAGATCAGATCTTTTGCCGGGTAAAACAGCACATTTTTATCAAACAGGCGATAATTTTCACACAGTTCTTTTGCACGCAGTTCACTGTATGTGACGATCAGTTTCTTTTTTGCCGCCCCTGCTGCATAGATAAAGTGTGCTTTCTGGGCATCGATACATCCTGTCACCTGGATTGACTGCTTTTTCAGTGCCTGCTGTATTTTCTGAAATTCTTCAAGCTCCTGAAGCGGTTCTGTAAAAGCTCTCATCCGTCTGCTACCTCCCATTCAAGCCTCTGTCTATTTTTCCGTCTTCTTGTTAAACTGGTTCATCGCATGTTCCATGGTGTCATTCATCATGCAGACGGCTGCTTCTCCTGCCCGCTCAAAGGCTTCCTCCATCAGCACTCTTTCATCCTTTGGAAAACGACTCAGCACATAGTCTGCCAGATCATATCCTTTTGGTTTCTCACCGACTCCGACCTTCACCCGTTTAAAAACCTGGGTGCCAAGATGTGCGATGATGTTTTTGATGCCATTGTGGCCGCCGGCACTTCCTTTTGGACGGATGCGAAGCTGTCCCGGCTCCAGGCTGATGTCATCGTAAATGACGATCAGTTCTTCTTCCGGATCGATCTTATAGAAATCAACCAGTTCCCGCACACTCTCGCCGCTCAAGTTCATAAAAGTCTGCGGTTTGGCAAGCACCACTTTCTGACCTTCGATCATGCCTTTTCCGCAGAGTGCTTTGTGTTTTTTTGTATCCACGCTGATATTATACTTGTCTGCTAATATATCTATCGTGTCAAACCCGACATTATGTCTGGTCTGTGCATACTGTTTGCCAGGATTTCCAAGTCCTGCGATTATATACATATCCTTACCTCCAACGACAATTTTGCCCGCCTTTTCCTGTGGGGGGTATCCCACTTTCAAAAGCCGGGCTTTTTACCTGTTTTTTTCTTTTCTTTTTACCAGCACATCATACTCTAAATCTGCTCTTTTTTCAAGTCTGTCTTCGGATTTCACATTTTTTACACAAGTGGGAAGGAAAACCAGAACCTTACCCCTGTTTTCTCATTCTCCACACCATATTCTCCGCCCTGCATCGTGATCACAGTCTTTACAATATGAAGTCCGAGTCCGCTGTGCCCTGCCTGTTCTTCTCCCTGGTAATATTTTTCCCAGATTTTTCTTTTCTCTTCGTCTGTGAGCGGTTCACTGTCGTTGTAAACACCAAAAACCGCTTTTCCGTCTTTCTTTGCCAGAGAAATTTTCATGTGCCTTCCCTCGCCGCAATGTGCAAAAGCATTCATGATATAGTTTCCCGCTGCCTGCTCAATGTATTCACGGTTTCCGAGGATCCTGCAGTCCTTTTCGATCTCGCTTGCGATCTTCAGATTCTTTTTGTGAAACAGTGCATCGTATTTCAGCATCATATATTCTACTGTTTCTGATAAATTCAGACGTTGCTTCTCCACATTTTCCAGTTCATGCTCCATAGAAGAAATATTCAGCAGATTCCCAACCATATCACTCATCTTCTGCACTTCTTCACGGATCGACGAGAAATAATAATCCTGATCCACCTTATCTCCCATCGCCTGCAAAAGCTCGATCTGTCCTGAAATGACCGCCAGCGGTGTCTTCAGCTCATGTGTGATATTTGCCGTGAAATCGTTCCGCATTTTATTGAAACGCTCCAGTGCATCCTTGCTGCTTTCCAGTTTCTGGATATAATCCTGCATCTCATCTGCCATCATATTGAAATTATGTGCCAGAACACTGATCTCCTGATACGTTCCGTAATTTTTTGCCCGCACGGAAAAATCACGCTCAGTCAGTTTCTGCGAAACACCGGAAAGTTCTTCGATTGGCTTTGCAATCCTTCGCGACTGCCAGTACATAAATGCACAACCGCTCAGAAGGGAAAAAACAACCACGAACAGCAAAAATTTTTCGGTATAGAACAGGGCACTGTAGACTTTCTGTACATTTTCTTTCACACACACATAATAACGCTCATCGCCCTGTTTCAGCCTTCCAAATAACCATAACGTTTCTTTTCCTCTTGCATTCCAGAACTGTACTTTTGGATCTTTTTCGAAAAATTTGCGGTATACAACAATATTGCGGTGCACCTGTCTTTCTTCCTGATATAAATTATCCTGTGAAGATCCGGTTGTATAAACCGGATCCATCTCTTTATTTGCTATGGTAAATGTCAGATTCTGCCCTTCATAGCTTTTGAATGTTTCCATCTCTTCATCGCCGATCCCTGACAGATCCATGCGTTTTACTTCTTCGTATGCTTTTTCGATCACCCGGCTCTTCTGATGCCGGTAATAAGCCGATGCAAACATATTATAAAGAAGCACACTTCCTCCGACCACGATCAGAAGAAACATCAGCTCCATCAATAGCATACTTGCCCTAAGCTTCTGCTGTTTCATTTTCCTCTCCTTCAAATATATAACCGACACCATACACCGAACGTATATAACTTCCATACGGTGCAATCTTCCTGCGAAGCTGTTTTACCAGAGTATCCACCGTACGCGTATCTCCGCTGTAATCATATCCCCATACCGATTCCAGGATGCTGTCCCTTGTCATAACGACATTTTTATTCTTGATCAGATAACTTAAAAGTTCATACTCTTTCGGTGTTGTCTCGATCGCCTTTTCATCCACATACACTCTCCAGGTATCCGGCTCCACCGCGATGTGTCCGACTTCCACCCTCTCTTTCTGTTTTCCGGCACGTTTCAGGATTGCCTCAATATGAACCTTGACGATCGCCAGTGCATAAGGTTTCGTGATATAATCATCCGCCCCGTTTGCAAAGTTCAGAAGCTGATCGTGGATCGAGTCCCTTGCTGTCACCATGATCACCGGTGTATTGGATTTTTTGCGGATCTCCTTGAGGATCTCACTGCCATCCATACCCGGCAGCATGATATCCAGCAGGATCAGATCCACTTCATGCATATGGTCATAAAACATCGACAGCCCTTCCAGTCCGTTCAGTGCCCGCAGCACACGGTATCCGTTCAACTCCAGATATTCTGCAAGTGTCCTGGATATTTTTTCTTCATCTTCGATCAATAATATGACATTTTTGTTCACGGATATGCTCCCCTTTCCTGATTTCAGATTTTTCCCTGTTCCCCCTGTTTTCGTCATTTTTGCATCTTTTATTTTTTTCGAGTTTACGCAAGAATTGTGATATAATTGTGAAAAAAATGCTTCCATCCGGTATCAGCTATCGGATAAAAGCACTTTTCGTCCCCATTTTATTATATCGTGTTTAAACCGGATATCCGGTCCCCACACCTGTTTTTGCTAAACTAAAGAATACCTTACAGCACATATCTCTCGTTTTTCTCGATCACGATCTTGACGCCGTCCTCGCCGACATGGTAAGAATTGGCACGGATCGTATCACGGCTCTCTACGATACAGTTCTCGATGTGTGTGTTGTCTCCAAGATAGACATCGTTCAAAATAATCGAATTCTTGATCACGCAGTTTTCTCCGACGAAAACTTTCTTAAACAGAACAGAATTCTCCACATAACCATTGATAATACAGCCGTTTGAAACAAGGCTGTTTTTCACTTCACAACCCGGGTTGTATTTTGCCGGCGGATTGTCATCTACTTTTGAATAAATATTCGGATACTGATGGAAGAAATAATCACGTACTTCCGGTTTCAGGAAATCCATATTTGTTTTATAATAAGAGTCTACAGATGCAATATTGCTCCAGTAATCTTTGATCTTATATCCATAGATACGTTTCAGATTTTTGTAACGGATCAGGATGTCTTTTACAAAATCGTGGCGGTCTTCCAGTGCACACCGCTCGATCAGCTCGATCAGCTGTCTTCTTCGAATCACATAGATACCAGTAGAAATGCAGTTGGAATTGCTTACCATCGGTTTCTCTTCGAATTCTTCGATCCGGCTGTCTTCATTCATTTTGATAACACCGAATCTTGTTGCGTCTTCTCCTCTTGGAAGGTCTTTACATACCACGGTGATATCTGCTTTTTTCTCGATATGATATTCCAGCACTTTGTTGTAATCCAGCTTGTATACACCATCACCGGAAGCAATGATCACATACGGCTCATGACATTTCTTCAGGAAATCCAGATTCTGTGCGATCGCATCTGCCGTACCGCGGTACCAGAAACTGTTGTCTGCAGTTGTGGTCGGTGTAAATACAAACAGACCTCCCTGTTTACGTCCGAAATCCCACCATTTGGAAGAACTCAGATGCTCGTTTAAGGATCTTGCATTGTACTGTGTCAGCACTGCAACTTTCTGGATGGAAGAATTCGTCATGTTGCTCAGTGCAAAGTCGATTGCACGGAAACCACCCGCGATCGGCATGGCAGCAATCGCACGCTTCTGGGATAACTCTCTCATCCGGTGGTTATTTCCGCCTGCTAAAATAATACCTACTGCTCTCATGCCATATCACCTTCCTTTATAATAGATTCACCGCTCTCCAAAATACCATTTGGATAATCTTCTGCTGTGGTAATTCCTGAAATCGCTGTATTCTTTCCTATCTTAACACCGGCAGGGATGACGGATTTCTCACCGATAACAGCCAGTCCGAAGGCATATACAGCAGGTTTGAACTTGTTCGGTGCTTCTTCTCCGATACCGATCTCTACGTCATTGCCAACCGTAACACCTTCTGCGATAATGCTTCGGTCTACCGTTACGTTCTCGCCGATCGTCGTGCCTCGCATAATAATAGAATCACGCACAACCGCACCTTTTTTGATCGTAACGCCAGGTCCGATCACAGAATTATGTACTTCACCGTAAATCTCGGTACCGTCTCCGACGATACATTTATCCACTTTTGCATCTGCTGAAATATACTGCGGTGCAATGATCTCGCTGGATGTATAAATCTTCCAAAACTCTTCGTAAAGATTGAACTCCGGAATGATATCAATCAGTTCCATATTTGCTTCCCAGTAAGAACCAAGTGTTCCGACGTCTTTCCAGTAACCGTTGAACTCGTAGGCAGCCATGCGGTCTCCACGCTCTTTGAGCCATGGGATGATGTGCTTGCCGAAGTCACAGTTGCTCTGGTCTTTCAGTGCGATCAAAGATTCTCTCAATGCTTTCCATGAGAAAATATAGATACCCATGGATGCAAGATTGCTCTTTGGCTCTGCCGGTTTTTCCTGGAAATCTGTAATGACGTTGTTTTCGTCTGTGACAACGATACCAAAACGGCTTGCTTCTTCCATAGGAACAGGCATAACCGCAATCGTTACATCTGCGTTGGTTGCTTTATGGAAATCAAGCATTACTTCGTAGTCCATCTTATAAATATGGTCACCTGACAGGATCAGGACATACTCCGGATTGTAAGTTTCCATATAATTCAAGTTCTGGTAAATGGCATTTGCTGTACCTGTGTACCATTCTGTCTTTGAACTCTTTTCATAAGGCGGAAGTACGGTAACGCCGCCGACATTGCGGTCAAGATCCCACGGAATACCGATCCCGATATGAGTGTTCAGTCTCAGCGGCTGATACTGTGTCAGGACTCCGACTGTGTCCACACCGGAATTGATACAGTTACTCAACGGAAAATCAATAATACGATATTTGCCGCCGAATGCTACCGCCGGCTTTGCCACTTTTGAAGTCAGGACACCGAGACGGCTTCCCTGTCCTCCGGCAAGCAGCATGGCTATCATTTCTTTTTTAATCACGCTATCACCTCTTAATATTATTTTCACATCAGGAACCATTTTCCCGTTCCCATGATGCCTGAAATGCATCATCTATGTTGTATTTTTTATTATATCACAGGTTTCTTAAATAGTGAACATTTTTTACAAATTTTTGAAAAAATTTTCCTGTTTTTTATTATAATTGCATTATGTCGATTTTTCTGCGAAAACTCTTTGAATTATCTGCCTAAAAACACGGTAAAAGTTATGCCGGATTTCCAATAAGCTCTTTCTTTTTTCCAAAAAAAAGTTTATACTAAAATCAGACTTTAACAACAAAGGAGACTACAACTATGTATCAGATAGATTTCAAGAAACCAATGCATATACATTTCATCGGCATCGGCGGCATCAGCATGAGCGGGCTTGCTTCTATATTATTGAAGCAGCATTTCAAAGTATCCGGCTCCGATGCCCACGAATCCGAGCTCACAAAGCAGCTGGAAGCCGAAGGAGCCATTCTCTACTACGGTCAGCGTGCTTCCAACCTGGATGACACACCGGATCTGGTGGTCTACACAGCCGCCATCCACCCGGACAATCCGGAATATGCCGCTGCGGTAGCAAAACAGATCCCGATGCTCTCCCGTGCCGAACTGCTCGGCCAGATGATGCACAACTTCAAAACGCCGGTTGCCATTTCCGGAACGCACGGCAAAACGACAACCACCTCCATGGCTTCCTACATTTTCCTGGAAGCAGATATGGACCCGACCATCTCGGTCGGCGGTATCCTCGATGCGATCGGCGGCAATATCCGTGTCGGCGGCCATGACACGTTTCTGACCGAGGCCTGTGAATACACGAACAGTTTTCTTCATTTCTTCCCGAAGATCAGCGTGATCTTAAATATCGATGCGGATCATCTGGATTTCTTCAAGGATCTTGATGATATCCGCCATTCTTTCCGCAAATTTGCCCAGCTGCTGCCGGACGACGGCACGTTGATCGTCAACAGTGAGATTGAACACCTGGATCAGCTGACAGAAGGACTGACCTGCAAGATCGTAACCTACGGTATGGACGCTTCCAGCGATTATTATGCTTCCAATATTACGTTTGACGAATTCGCACATCCGTCCTTTGACTGCTATAAAGGAGATACCCTGCTCGGTCATTTTGTGCTGCACGTTCCTGGTATCCACAATGTCAGCAATGCTCTGGCTTCCATCGCCCTGGCCGATCAGATGGGCGTTTCCATGGAACATACCCGTATCGGTCTTGAGAAATTCGGCGGCACCAAACGTCGTTTCGAGAAAAAAGGCGAGATCGGCGGCGTAACGATTATCGATGACTACGCTCACCATCCGACTGAGATCGAAGCTACACTCCACGCTGCACACAACTATCCGCACAAAAAGCTGTGGTGCGTATTCCAGCCGCATACTTATACAAGGACAAAAGCTCTGATGGATGACTTTGCAAAAGCTCTGACCCTTGCCGACCATGTCGTTCTGGCTGATATCTATGCTGCCAGAGAGACGGATACCCTCGGCATCAGCTCATCCATGCTGGCAGAGAAAGTGAACGCTCTTGGCGGCTGTGCGGATTATTTCGACTCCTTCGACAAGATTGAGACCTGTCTGCTCGAAAACTGCAAGCCGGGTGATGTCCTGATCACCATGGGTGCCGGCGATGTTGTCAAGATCGGTGAGAAACTGCTCGGAGAATAAAATCTGCACACGTTTTTCCGGTCTTGATTCCTTTGATCCACATGTTTCTGCATATTCTTTTTTTGCAGAACATGTGGATTTTTCTGCCCTTATTTCCCTTATTCTCAATGCATCTCTTTTATGCTATACTAGTGGACAGAAATGTCGGGGAAAAGCCTTTTTTCCTCAACCGATGCCTGCGAATTGCTCCACAGGAGGGGAGTTACCTTATGAAAAATATACGTTTACATCATCCGTTTTCCAACAACATGACTGCCGTATCCAACTATTTTATCGATTACTATATGCCACAGGCCGGCGGAGAATACGTCAAGCTCTATCTCTGTCTGCTGCGTCATGCGGCGGACTATGGCAGTATTCCTCTGGAATCCATTGCGGAACTTTTTGATTATACTGAGCGGGATATCTACCGCGGCCTGCAGTACTGGGCAGACCAGGGACTGATCGACCTGGCATTTGACCAGGACGGCAGCATCAGCGATCTGGTCTTTCTGGAAGTTCGAAAGCCGGAGAGCGTGCAGCAGGCTGCTGCTTCTGTCTCTTCCGGAGTGCTCCCTGCATCTGCAAAGGCACCCGTTTCCAAAAATGCAACAAAAAAAGTGGCTTCCGAACCGAATGATTCCACGGAAGCAAAGGTCCTTTCTCCAAAATTGAAGATTTCCAGAGACCGTATGGCTGCCCTTCAGGGAGAACAGGATATCAAGCAACTCCTGCTGATCGCAGAATCTTACCTCGGTCACAGTCTTTCGCCGACTGAAATGTCTTCTATTTTATATTATTATGACTCGCTGCATTTTAATTTTGAGCTGATCGAATATCTGATCGAGTACTGTATTTCACGGGGAACGAAAAGTTTTCATTACATAGATAAAGTAGCTCTGGCATGGGCAGAGGAAGGCATCACAAATGCCGGGCAGGCAAAGGAACGCCAGTCTCAGTACAGCCAGAAATATTATTCTGTGTTAAATGCTTTCGGCATCCGCGACCGGGGTCCCGGCAAACCGGAAGTGCAGATGATCGACCACTGGTTTGATGACCTGCATTTTACTTCGGATATCATTCTGGAGGCGTGCAGCCGCACACTGACCCAGACGCAGAACCCGAGTTTCCAGTATGCCAACAAAATCCTGGAAAGCTGGCACGCAAGCGGTATCCACCATCTGAATGAAATCCGGGAACTTGACCAGAAACATCAAAAGACGGGAAAAGCGGCATCGAAACAGCGTCCTGCCGTGACTTCCGGAAGCAAATTCAACAATTTCTCGCAGCGTGACTATGATTTTGATCATCTGGAATCGCTGCTGAACCAGTAGGAGGACTGCCATGGCACTGACGAACACACAATACGATACGATCATCCGCGAATACAACAAAAAACAGCTTCAGAACCGCCGGGATCAGGAGGCACGCATCGCCCTTGCAGAAAAGGAACTGCCGGAGCTTTCACAGATCAATGGAGAAATCGCTTCTTTAAGCATGAAATGTGCCCGCCGCCTTCTGGAAGGGGAGGCTGCTTCGATCGATGACCTGAAAACAGAGATTGCCGCATACGGTATCCACCGCAAAGCTTTGCTGAAAAATGCCGGATTCCCGGAAGATTTTCTGGAAATGCATTATTCCTGCCCGGACTGCAAAGACACCGGCTATATCGGAAATGAGAAATGTCACTGTTTCCGCCAGGCAGCGATCAACCTGCTTTACACCCAGTCAAACCTGACTTCAATCCTGGAAGCGGAAAATTTTGACCATTTCTGCTTCCATTATTATCCAGAAACGATGAAAGACCGCGTGACCGGCAGAAATGCCCGCGAGAACATCCAGAAAATCGTCGATGAATGCCTGCACTTTGTACAGAATTTTGATATGGAACACGACAATCTGCTCTTTTACGGTGCGACAGGCGTCGGCAAAACCTTTCTGACGCACTGCATTGCCAAGGAACTGCTTGAAAGTGCACATTCTGTCATTTATTTTACGTCTTTTGACCTGTTTGAAGTGCTCTCAACGGCCACGTTCGGCAAAAAATATGCCGAAGATGAAGTTTTGCAGCAGCACAGTGCCATTTTTGACTGCGATCTGCTGATCATCGACGACCTCGGAACGGAAATGACGAATACATTCGTCGCTTCTCAGCTGTTCCTTTGTATTAATGAGCGTCTGATGAACAAGAAATCCACGATCATTTCCACCAATCTCTCTCTGGAATCTCTGCGGGATCTGTATTCCGAGCGTGTCTTTTCGCGGATTTCCAGTAATTTCAAAATGCGAAAACTGATCGGCAAAGATATCCGCTTAATGAAAAAGCTTGGTGAACAGGGCTGAAAATGGCTTGACTTTGCTTTACTTTATGTTAAAGTAGGTATGTATAAGATTGGGTTTTCATTTAAAATGTAGTAAGTATGCGTAGGAGGACAACAACAAAATGCAGACAACAAAAGAACGATGTATAGAAACCATCCCGGTAGGACCACTGGGGCTGATCGCACTGGACAGCCATAAAGAGCTGGGCAAAAAAGTCAATGACTACCTGGTTTCATGGAGACAGGAGCGGAACCATGAACACAAGAACAGCCTTTCTTTCCAGGGTTACGAACGGGATTCTTATTTGATCAACGCAGAAGTGCCAAGATTTGGCTCAGGTGAAGCAAAGGGCGTGATCCGTCAATCCGTCCGCGGAGCAGATCTTTATCTTCTGGTAGATGTATGTAACTACAGCATGACCTACAATCTCTGCGGATATACAAACCATATGTCACCGGATGACCATTTTCAGGATCTGAAGCGTATCATCGCAGCAGTAGGCGGAAAAGCAAGACGTATCAATGTCATCATGCCGTTCCTTTACGAGAGCCGTCAGCACAAACGTACCGGAAGAGAATCTCTGGACTGTGCACTGGCACTGAACGAACTGGTCCGCATGGGCGTTGACAATATCATTACCTTTGATGCTCACGACCCGCGTGTGCAGAATGCAATCCCTCTGAAAGGTTTTGAGACGGTTCAGCCGGTTTACCAGTTTATCAAAGGTCTGTTCCGTGCAGTTCCGGATCTTCATCCGAACAAAGACACCATGATGGTCATCAGCCCGGACGAAGGCGGTATGGGACGTGCTATCTACATGGCAAACGTTCTGGGAACCGACATGGGTATGTTCTACAAACGTCGTGATTATGCTACCATCATAAACGGTACAAATCCGATCGTTGCACATGAGTTCCTGGGTTCTGATGTGAAAGGCAAAGATATGATCGTGATCGACGATATGATCTCTTCCGGCGGAAGTGTTCTGGAAGTCGCTGCAGAACTGAAAAAACGCAAAGCAAACCGTGTATTTATCTGCTCTACGTTTGGTCTGTTCACAAACGGTATGGAGAAATTTGACAAGGCTTATGAAGCCGGCATGTTTGATTTCATTCTGACAACCAACCTGGTATACCAGACACCGGAGCTGCTCCAGAAACCATATTATATCAACTGCGACCTCAGCAAGTATATCGCTTACATCATTGATACGCTGAATCATGATGCATCCATCAGCAGTCTGTTAAACCCATTAGACCGGATCAATAAATTCTTAAAAGAACACAATTCATAATGTTTGTCCTGCACAAACAGATGTGATTTAAGAATGAAATAGTTTTGGAAAACAGAACGCCATAATGGTTCAAAAACAATCTTCTGACACGCTTCGTTTCCTGTTCGGTTCGCTCGTGTGTTATCCGCCCTTCGCCTAAACTCGCCTCTTCGAGGCTCAGACAGCGGCTCGGGGGCGGAAACATCGCAAACCTCACGACGGAAGCCTTGCTATCGTCAGTACGATTTGTTTTCGAATCATTATGGCTGTTCTTATTTACATACCACATGTACCTCAAATATCACGCATTTTATTTGCACATGAGCAAACAGGATTCATACTACCAAGATGTGGGCACTACTTTTTCTCCATAAATGAAAGCAACTTCTTATTTTACACTTTTCTAACAACTTCCAATATTTTTATAAAATTGCAACAATAAGTCGGACAATTCTATTGTATATTTGTTCAAGAATGCTTCTGGCTTTCTTGCTGCAAGGTGCACATCATACATCGCATGACATATTCTTCTGTGCACATCTGATATAAAATAACCTGATAATCTATGTTATTACAACACAAATCATCAGGTCATTATCTATGATATCGTTTTAGATCAGTTTGTATAAAAATTATGTCTTTATCTTTTTCCGAGTGAAGTAAAAAGATTTGTGTCTAGTTTCCGCCGCCGAGCGGTGTCTGAGCAGCGTAGCTGCGAGTTCCAGCGAACGGCGGATCATAGACGGCACAAATCGAACAGGAAACGATGCGTGTCACGGGTTCTGCCTTTTTCGTCCGGCACTCTATACACTTCTATACTCTCATTTTTATACATTCCATACACTTACAAAAATATCCGTGCGTGCCTTCGGGGAATTCGTTCGTTTGCACATTCAAAAATTTAGTTCTCCTGCTTTATCTCATCCAGAATCCTCTGTTCTCTTCCATGGCAGGTAAACAATATCACCTGTCTTCCGCTGTGATAGAGCCATTTCAGTGTCTGTTTCAGTCTCTTATCATCATACATCACAAACGCATCGTCCAGTATGATCGGCATGGTCTCATCCTGGCAGAACATCTCACCGACCGCCATACGCAGTGCAAAGTAGATCTGCTCCATCGTGCCGCGGCTCACCTGTTCCAGGGAGAGCAGCTTTTTCGGCGTATTGATACGTACTTCCATGTTTGCATCGAGAAATACACTGGTATAACGTCCTTCTGTGATCTGGCTTAAAATATCGGAGATTTTCTGATTCAGATGTGCGGCAGATTCTTTGTAAATATCCTCAGAGATCTGGTTCATCGTCATGATCGCCAGACGTACCGCATCGAGTTCTTCCTGGATACTTCCGCTCTGCTCATTCTCTTCCTGCAATTCCTGGAGGCTCTCTTCCAGATTGTTTAAAATAACCTGTTTTTCTTTGCTCTCCGCACTGATGCGTTCCTGATTCCACATCTGCTTTTCAAATTCCAGGTTCAGCTCTTTTTCACGCTGAGCCAGTTCATCTTCTTCATGGTATTTTTCTTCCAGAAGCTTCTCACGCTTTGCGGAACGCTCCCGCTCGGCCTGGATCTCTTTTTTCATACGCTCCTGCATCCGTTTCTGGATACGCTCCTGCCGCTCCTGCTCCTCCTGATGGCGGCGGTAGATCTTCCATACAAAAATAGCAGAAATCCCAAGCCATCCGGCAAGCACAAGGGCACTGATCCAGATATGCGGCACAAGAATGCAAACCAGCAGTGCCAGCACACCGCCTCCTAAAAGCCAGAGCTCCTGGTTACGCCACAGCATTCTGCGTTTGTCCTGTCCTGCTTCCATTCGCATTTTCCAGGACTCCATCTCATCTTTACCGGCATTCTCTTCCAGCGGAATATCCAGTTCCCGCTTCATTTTCTCCAGGCTTCTCTTTTTTTCTGTCAGTCTCGCCTGAAGTGCGATCCGCTCTTTTGCGATGCGTGCCATCTGGACTTCACAGTGTTTCTGTTCTTCGGACAGCTCCAGCAGTTCCTGACGCACGTACTCCAGACGCATCTGCTGGCTTTCCAGCTCTTCTGCCTGTTCTGCATCCAGACGCTTCTGTTCGGATTCCAGATGCCGTCTCTGGCTTTCCAGGCTCTTGATCGCCGCACTGACGTTCATCTCACCGTCTCCGGAATTCTGCAGATTGGTCATGTAATTTCGCAGTTCTCTTGCCAGACCTTCGTCCGTCGCTGCCGACTGCTGATTAAAAAACACGGTATTGCGAAAAGCATCCTCATTCATGCCTTCCATCAGAACCTGAAGATCGCCCTTTTCTACGGACAGTACTTCACCGTTTGTCTCGCATACCAGGCTGACGCTCTTTTCCTTGCGGTAAAAATTCCGCTCCAGACGAAAGATTTTGCCGCCGCTCTCAAATCGCATGATACCTGCAAACTGTCCTGCATGAAACCACGGTTCCCTGATGCTGTATTCATCTTTTCTGGCTGCCCGCCCTCTCTGCTTTTCAATCCCGAAAAACATACCGCGGATAAATGAATGAAGCGTTGTTTTTCCCATTTCATTCTCGCCATAGATCAGATTCATTCCATCATGAAATGTGACTGTCTCGTGGTTGAATTTTCCAAAATTAATGATTTCTAATTCCAGTATCCGCATGTACTTTTATCCTCTCATCTCCAGCAGTGCATGTATTCCGTAATACAATGCCTTTCTCTCTGTATCACTCATGTCTTTATGATACAGAGTCTGGATGTATCTTCCGGCAATATCGCCCGCATGGACACGCATAAGCCGTTCAAAATCATAGTCCGGAACGCTCTCATCCTGTACGCTTACGATATTTCCAAGCTTCCTGCAGGCATCCAGATCGTATACAATATCCGGATCACGATATCCCTGCAGAAGCACTTTATAAATATGCTGCATTCCCTTTGCTGCCATCCGCATCCGCACTGTCTCCTGAAATGCCAGGTTGGTCGGACATTCTTTCGTGTCCAGCTCAAGTGGGATATACTCTCTGCACGCCCACGGCACAAACGAAATACTCAGCTTGCCTTCGTTATATTCCCCTTCAATGAAGCCATGAGGACCGATATCATTCTGGTCGATCGGCTCTAACGCCCCGGCATACGCCATACGGTCCGGCTCTATCATCTCCGGTCTGTGGATATGTCCAAGTGCAATATAGTCAAAGCCCGACAGAAGCAGCTTTTTGCGGTCGATCGGAATATGCTTTGCATCTCCGCCGTGCCCGAGCAGAATGGAAAAACCGGCCTTTTTCTCCGGCTGCAGATTATTATATTTCGGCTCTTTGATCTCCCTTGTATGGTAACTTAATCCATACACTTCCGTATCCAGATCCTCAAACACGACACTTTCACATTCCTTGCCCCGGAGGCAGGTCACATTCTCACTCCACGGAAAATCCAGATAGTACGAGTCTACTTTCAGGTAATCATGGTTTCCTATGATAAACACGACTTTTGTTTTTTTCAGCGTGGAAAACAGATAGTTGACTTCTTTGAGCTCGCGCATCAGTGGCTGTCTGTGAAACAGATCTCCTGCGATCAGCAGCAGATCCACTTCCTCTCGATCTGCCTTTGCCACAACACTGCGAAAGCTCTCCCAGATCTCGCTCCTGCGTTCTTCACTCCACGCAAAACCGGCATCCGGGATCGCTCCCAGGTGTGTATCTGCTATATGAAAAAACTTCACGATACTACTCCTTTTCTTTAGTCCTCTTCTTTGCGGTTGAAGAATCCTTCCTGACCAAGCTCAGATGCCTTTCTGGAGCGGTCTTTAAACTGCAGTTCCGGATTTTTGATGCTGACTCTCGTCTGAGCCGGTACGGAAGATGTAATAAATGCATTACTTCCGATCACCGCTCCGGTGCCGATCACGGTCTCTCCGCCAAGGATCGATGCTCCGGAATATACGGTTACGTTGTCTTCCAGGGTCGGATGACGTTTCACACCGCGAAGGCTCTGTCCTCCTCTGGTGGAAAGTGCACCAAGTGTCACACCCTGATAAATCTTGACATATTTTCCGATCACCGTGGTCTCACCGACCACAACACCGGTACCGTGGTCGATAAAAAAATATTCTCCGATCGATGCTCCCGGATGGATGTCGATCCCGGTCAGGCTGTGTGCATGTTCGGTCATCATACGCGGGATCAGCGGCACACCGAGCAGATAGAGTTCATGTGCAATACGGTTGACCGTGATCGCATACATACCCGGATAAGAAAAGATGACTTCATCGGTATTAAACGCAGCCGGATCGCCCTCGTATCCTGCCTGGACATCGGTCGCCAGCACATCACGCAGCTTCGGGATCTTCTCCAGAAAACGGTGCGTGATCTCTCTTGCACTTTCCATCAAGGTCTCTTTATCCGCCTCACGGTACTTGCTGCTGTGCGGCAGTGCCATCATGACCTGCTTGGTCAGGTTATACTCTATGTTTTCCAGAAGTTCTCCGACATGATATTCGATCGAATCTTTTCGAAGATTTTTTATCTCAAAATAGCCCGGAAAAAGGATCTTGCGAATCATTTCCAGAAGGTCGTTGACACTCTCACTGTTGATCCGGCTGCGGCAGTCGATGTTTTGAATGACCGGATATTTATCATAACTTTCCAGAACAGCATTTACAAGATCTTTGATTTCTCCATATTTTTGCATACGATTTCTCCTTCTTTCACTTCCTAGATAATAAGAGTATAACAGAGTTTTCCCCTCAAGGCAATCTGAACCGTAATTATAATTCATTTCCCCAGTCTACGATGGTTCCGTCGTTTGCATTGATCGTAAGCAGACTGTCTGTCCGTTCCTGTCTCAGGTAACACTGCACCCAGAGATCATCCGCATCTGCCAGCAGCTGTTCCGTCTGCGGACTGCTGTAAGTACCGATAAAATCCCAGACCGGGATGATCTGCTCTTTTTTCTTTTTTCCGTCTTTGTCTTCGGTTTCAATCCTGCGGTATCCAAGCCGGATCGTCTGAATGGTCGCGGAAACCTCCAGACCGTTGCCGGAGAGCATCTCGAGAATATACTGTTTGGTGATCGATTTCTGAAAGACCTGCAGAATATCTGAAAACGGAAGCAGAAAAACTCCTCCGCCCTCATTTTCTTCTACGATACATGGGTTGATCCAGGTCACTTCTGCAAGACCTTCATCATCAAAGGTAATATAAAAGCTTTCGGCTTCCCGGCTCGGTTTCCAGTTTTCCGTCCCTGATCCTGTTCCGTCGTATCCCTCTCCCTCGTTTTCCGGGGAAGCCATATCCAGATTGCCACCCAGTCCGAACAGGATATCTCCTGACAGGCTGTGGTCTGTGCTCTGGTTGATCCGTGCTTCGTCCACCTGCCTTGTATAGTAAAACCTCCAGCCCATTTTCTGCTCCGAGGCTCCGGTATCGCCTGTTTCCGTTTCTTCCCCGGTATTTTCATTCACAGAATCTTCCGTACAGTAAACCGCCCGTGACTGCATAAAATGAAACTCTTCTGCAAGTCCCAGAGTCTGAAGCAGAGCATCTGCTTCTTTTCTCATCCGTTTTCTTCCAACCTTTGTATGCAGAATTTGCCAGCTGTCATCCCTGCTCCACGGTACATATTCACATTCTTCCCTTCTGAGTGAAACACCGGATTCTTTGTAGCCGTCTTCCAGCAGATTCTGCATTTCAAACTGATACACTTTCTTGCCTGCCGCCGCCCAGGAGGCATACGGATCTGTCATCTTCACCGTTCCGGTAAGTTCCTGCTGTGCCCGCCAGGGAATCGTATCTCCGCTGTCGTTTTTCAGCGGCTGTCCCTGCGTCAGGATATGGATCCAGCCATTCATATCTTCCTGTGTGAAATAGCGTGTCTTTGCCTTGTAGATCTTCATGCTGTTTCCCTGTGGGAGATAAACACTCGCCTGAAGATCCACATGAATCTTACCTTCTTCCACACTCAGCATACAGGGACTCGCTGCCTGTACCTGTTCTGCTACGCTGACATTCTCCACTGCCTCTGTGCCGGAAGAATAAGAACGGATACTGTCTCCGGTCTCTGTCTCTTTTTCCTTTACAATACAGTCATCTTCCGATGTTTCCATACAACCGGTCAGAAATCCTGCAGCCATCAGGATCATTCCGATCCATACGATCCTTCGTAAGATTCTTTTTTTTGCCCTTTTCATTTTTTCTCCTTACTGTTCTTCCGAAAAGATCACCAGGATCTGCGTACCGACGCCCGGTTTGCTTTTGATCTCCATCTTTGCACCATGAATCTTCACGATCTGTGTGCAAAGTGCAAGCCCCAGCCCGATCCCACCTGCTTTTTTGCTTCTGGATTTGTCAACCATATAAAAAGCCTCCGTGATCTTCGGAATCTCTTCTGCCGGGATTCCTCTTCCGTGGTCTTCCACCAGAATGCATATTCCGGCTGCTTCAACATAAATGGTATCACCTTCTTTGGAAGCTTTCATGGCATTATCGATCAGATTCACCAGAAGACTCTCCATCAGATCCATGTCCATGAGCAGAACGGTGTCATCGCTCCTGGTTTCCAGTGTGATCCCCTGTTCTTTCAGATGATACTTCTCAAGCTCCGCCACTTTTCCGATCAGCTGGCTGACCGGATGCTTCTCCATATGGATCGTCTCGTTGTTGTAAAGCTCCAGCAGATTCATCATCTTCCCAGAAAGTCGCTCCAGACGGCGACACTCATTGTTGATGTGCGTCAGTGCCTTTTTCTGCTGTTCTTCGTTGATCCTCACATGCAGAAGCGTATCCGAATAGCCGATAATGGAAGTCATCGGCGTTTTCAGCTCGTGTGCCAGACTGCCAAGAAGCTGTTTCCTTCGCTCAGAAACCTGTGCCAGCTCCTCCATCTGACATTCTATCTGGTCTGCCATCTGATTAAAAGAGACGCTCAGTGCCCCTACCTCGTCATTGGAACGCACACGTACACGGCGGTCCAGCTGTCCCTGGCTGATCGCACCGGCTGTCTCTCTTAAGTCACGCAGCGGTTTTAACATTCTTCGTATCATCCAGAACACCGCATTGATCGCCACCGCAACGATTGCACCCAAAATGATCAGGAACATGCCGATCTGCGTCAGCACATTGTTATAAATTTCCGAAATATCCCGCACCAGCAGAAGCTGATACGATGTATTTTTACTGTCTGAAAGCGGGATCTTCTGTCCGACGATCATCAGATGTCTGCCGGTTTTCTGCTGAAAAGCTGCCACCGGCTCATAAGAATCAAACTGTTCAAGCCGGTTTCCGGTCAGCTCGAAATTCGTGGTATTAGCTGCAAGCTTCCAGTCCTGAAGCAGCATATAATCTCTGCTGCTGTATCTGCGCAGCAAAAACTGGAGATAAGCTTTCCTTGCGGTGTCGCTCATCTCCTCCGTAGCTGCATTTTCAAGACTCTGTCCCAGTGCATAAGCGGTCGCACGCACCTGTCGTGACGCTGCACTTGATGTCTGCCTGATGTTATAATTTGATGTCTCATACACTGTGATCCCACCGTAAACTACCATGGAGATCAAAAGAATCGCTGCCGTGAGCAGAGATATTTTCTGCCAGAGCCTCATACTACTCCTCCAGTCGATATCCGATTTTCGGAATGGTCTTGATGACATCCGACAGATCCAGTTTCCTGCGAAGCTGTCCGATATGTACATCGATCGTCCTTGTCTCACCCAGATAATTGCTGCCCCATACTTCATTCAGCATCTGTTCTCTGGTAAATGCCACATTTTTATTCTTTGCCAGTAATACCAGCAGATCATATTCCATCGGCTTCAGACTGACTGTCTGCCCGTTTCTGGTCACTTTATGCTCTGATAAATGGATCTCCAGATCTTTCACCTGTATGATCTCTTTTTGCTTTCCGGTACGCTCCAGCACTTTCTCCACACGCACCAGCAGCTCCAGAACCTCAAACGGTTTGACGATATAATCCTCTGCTCCCGATCTCAGTCCCTTGATCTTGGAATTTACATCTGCCTTAGCCGTGATATAAATGACCGGTATGCCATGTTCTTTCATAACTCCGAGAAGTTCAAAGCCGTCTTTGCCCGGCAGCATAATATCCAGCAGTGCCAGGTCAAAATCCTCCTCTTTCTCCAGTGTTCCCTCAACTTCATTGCCATCCAGAACCGGAACCACTTCGTAGCCGGTCACTTCCAGATTCATACAGATCAGCTCTGAAATCGCCGTATCATCCTCTACCACAAGAATGCGGTTTGCCATAATTCTCTGCCCCCGTACTTCTACATTTTATAACTGCCCGCCATCGGTGCAGTTACCCTGCTTTCATTCTTTCCGGTCATCCTCCGCTTCCAGGCTCTTCAGTTCCCGGCAGAGTCTGGAAATCGGAAGTCCGACCACGTTATAATAATCTCCTTCAATTCTTTCTACGAAAATTCCTGCACGTCCCTGTATTCCATAACTGCCTGCCTTGTCAAACGGCTCCCCGGTGGCAATGTACGCTTCGATCTCCTGATCACTCATCGATGTCATAAAGACATCGGTCCTTTCATAGAATGACCGGATGATCCTTTCATCCCCTTTTTTCTGTAACAGTGTCACGCCCGTATAAACCTGATGCTTCTCTCCCTGAAGCATGGCAAGCATCTGATGTGCATCTTCGGCATCTTTTGGTTTCCCAAGTACTTTGTTTCCTTTGGCAACGATCGTATCTGCCCCGATGATCACAGCGTCTCCTGTCACGGCTTCTGCAACTCCCTTTGCTTTTGCAAGTGACAGTTCTTCAACGATCTCTCCCGGTTCTTCTTTTGTGATACATTCTCTGGTACTGCCGATCAGTATCTCAAAATCGATCCCGGCCTGTTCTAAAAGCTCACGCCTTCTCGGCGAAGCGGATGCAAGTACAATTCTCATACAGTCCTCCTGTCGCGGTGCTGCCTGCGGCAACCCAAAAGAACCACCCCTCGCTATTACTATAACAAAGAGCGGTTCTTAAAATCTTCTAATTTTTGTAAACAAAATGTAATTTCCGTTAGCGGATTACCTTGATCCATCCTTCCGGTGCTTCCAGACGACCCATCTGGATACCGGTCAGTGTCTCATACAGTTTTTTGGTAACCGGTCCCATCTCTGTCATACCGCTTGGCATGCAGATTTCTTTGCCGTGATCTACGATCTTTCCAACCGGTGAGATAACAGCGGCTGTTCCGCAAAGTCCACATTCTGCGAAATCTTTTACTTCATCGAAGTAAACTTCTCTTTCTTCTACTTCCAGTCCCAGATATTCTTTTGCAACATAAACAAGAGAACGGCGTGTGATAGAAGGCAGAATACTGTCTGACTTCGGAGTTACGACCTTGTTGTCTTTTGTAACGAACAGGAAGTTTGCTCCGCCTGTCTCTTCTACTTTGGTTCTTGTAGCCGGATCCAGATACATGTTCTCGTCAAATCCCTGACGGTGTGCATCCATGATCGCATGCAGGCTCATGGCATAGTTCAGACCTGCTTTGATATGTCCGGTTCCTCTTGGTGCTGCACGGTCGAAATCGCTGACACGGATCGTGATCGGCTTTACGCCGCCCTTGAAGTACGGTCCGACCGGTGTACAAAATGCACGGAACTGGTATTCATCAGCCGGTTTTACACCGATAACTGCATTTGTTCCGAACATGTACGGGCGGATATATAAAGTAGCACCTGAGCCGTATGGCGGTACATAATCTGCATTGGCTTCTACCAGTTTTACGATTGCATCTACGAAACGATCTTTCGGGAATACCGGCATTTCCAGTCTTTTTGCGGAATTCTCCATACGCTCTGCGTTGAGGTCCGGGCGGAATACAACGATGCGTCCGTCTTCTGTTGTATATGCTTTCATACCTTCGAATACCGTCTGTGCATACTGTAATACGCAGGCACACTCACTGATTGTAACCATGTCATCGGTACTTAATGTACCTTCATCCCAGGCACCGTTTTTAAAATTTGATACATAGCGATAGTCTGTTTTTACATAGCCAAATCCAAGATTTGACCAGTCAATATTTTTTCCCATGTTATCCTCCTGACGCCTTACCTGCTGCTTTTTCAATCCATAAATACTGGTACAACAGTCTGACAAAATATTTTTGATATGTTTCTAAGTATAATACTTTTTTCTGTGATGCACAAGCATATTTCCTGCAATTTTTAGCAAATTCATGCAAAAACTGCAAGAATCAGGTCCGTTTGATAAATTTACTGCGGCAGGAAGGACAGGTGATCTCGATTTTTCCCTTCCCTCTCGGGACACGGATTTTCTGTTTGCAATGCGGACAGCGGTAGATTTTGTGTGTTTTGGAATCGCTGATCACACTTTTGTCCCCTTTGCAGAACCGGATAACCTTCTCTTTTGTGTCCATATACATACGCTCTTCTTCGCATCGTTTCCGGATATTTTTGGAAAACATGCGGTAATACATCCAGATCAGCAGAATCCAGCTGACATAGTTCAGTGCCGATGCCCGCAGCAGACCGGAAAGCAGGATGCATACCAGTGCTCCCACCAGTAAAAACCTGGAAAAATGGTCGATTCCATATCTGCCCTGCATAAATTTTTCGAATTTCTGTCTCATACTATACCCTTTCTTCTGACCCGGCCTTTCTTTTGCCCTTATCTTTCTTTTACACCGCTCTGATCCGCCTGAGGCTATATCAGAAAACGCGATGGGTCATACGTGATTTTTGTCTCTTGACTCATCTTAATACTCCGCCCGCAGAAAATCAATAAACTGGCTATTAAATAATTCTAAAGTTGCATCCCTTTCTTAACATCGTAAAGCCGAGTGTATGTGAGACGTCTCACTGCTGCTCCAATATTTCTCCAAAGTTCCGCCGAAGTCTCTTGCCAGTGTCCGTATGTTTTGTTATAATGCAGTTAGTTTTGTCAAACTATGTCGCCCGATCGGGCGACGGAATGGAGTTTTGTATGAAAGTAAAACATATGACGTTTCTGGCAATGTACACGACCATTGCCCTGACGATTTTTGTGGTGGAGGCAATGCTGCCGCCGCTCGCCCCGATCCCCGGGATCAAGCTGGGACTTGCCAATGTCGTTACGCTGTGGCTTCTGTATTATGCTACCTGGAAGGATGCTCTGTGCGTACTTCTGATGCGTATCCTGATCGCCAGCATGGTGACCGGGCAGATGGTATCCTTCTCCTACAGCCTGTGCGGCGGTCTGTTCTGTTTCATGGCCATGGCACTGCTCTTTCGGCTGCTCGGGAAAAAGCACATCCCTTTTATCAGTGTGATCGGTGCCCTTTTCCATAACCTCGGTCAGATCTGTATCGCCATGGTGATCCTTCGCTCGGCAAGTATTCTTGTTTATCTGCCGATGCTGACCATCAGCGGAATTCTCACCGGAGCATTCACCGGACTGTGTGCATGGTTTGCATCCAGAAGGCTTCGAAAAAACCAGGTGTGGTTTATCCGCTGATCCACGGCTTTCAGAGACATACATGCCTGGATATCCTGAACTGCTGTAACAAAAACAGAGTCCCAAAAACGGGACTCTGTTTTTGTTTTGCAGCTTTTCATCCTAGATGATGCCTGCGAATCGCCCTGACACAAAGGACAATTGCATCCTTATTTCGTTTTCTTATAAGATGCCTTCTTTACGCCTGCTTTTTTCAGAGCTTTTTTCAGCTTGTTCAGCTGTGATTTTTTCATCTTCTTCGGTACTTTCACCGTTACTTTTGATTTTCCGGACTTGAATGCATTCTTTCCAACGCCCGGTGCTTTGATTCCCTTGAAGGTGATCGTTGTCAGTTTCTTGCATTTGTAGAAGCTGCTCTTGCCAATGCTCTTGACATTTGCTCCGATCACAACGCTCTTCAGTCTGGATGCATTTTTGAATACATTGTTTGCAACTGCGGTTACTTTAAAGGTGTATCCGTCAATGGTCACCGTTGCCGGAATCGTTACAGTCTTGACCGTTTTCTTCAGAAGCTTGCTTACTGTTACCGTACCATTCTTAGCATCTGATTTTGTTACTTTGAATGCCAGTTTGCCGTCAGCACTCTTATGAACAGATCCTTTTGCCGGAACTTTCTTCGCTACATCTGGTTTTTCTGTCTCCGGAGCCTTTGTCTCGGTCTGCGGAGCTTTTGTTTCTGTTTCGCTTTCCGGTTCTTTGGTCTCTGTCTCGTTATCCTTTGCCTTTACGTTGATCTCAACCGTTGCTTTCACATCCGGTCTTGCCGCACTGCTTACGGTAATCACTGCTTTTCCTGCTGCCTTTGCGGTTACCACACCTGCATCACTGACTTCTGCGACTGCTTTATCACTGGATTCATATTTCAGATCTTTGCTGTCTGTAGTATCTTCCGGAGTGATCACTGCGGTCAGTTTTGCAGTTTCGCCGACTTTCAGTTCGCTCTTGTCTGCTTTTACAGAAACTCCTGTGATTGGTTTTTCCACAACCGGTTTACCGTTTACTTTTACTGCAATTTCTGCATATACATCGCTGTCTTTTACAGAAACTTTGATCTTGGTCTCACCGGCTTTAACTGCTGTTACATTGCCTTTGTCATCTACCGTTGCTATGGTTTCATCTTCGGATGCAAAGGTAAGCTCGCCTTTTGCATAATATGGTGCGATTGCTGCACTTACCTGTGCACCTTCTTCTTCTTTCAGTTCCAGTGCATCTGTGGAAACGTTTACACCGGTTGCTTTGGTATCGATGTTATTGTAGCTGTAATTATCGAAATCATACCACAGCACAGTCTTTTCATTATCTGCTTTGTAAGTTCCGTTATCCAGATCATCTTTGCTCAGTGCTGCTGAGTAAACGCGGATGTTCTTCAGATATCCGGAAGAAAGACGTTGTGTCTCCGGACAATATCCGATACCAAGCGGATAGGTCGTTGCAGCTACGCTTCCCACATTCTGTGTGGTTACCATTTCTTTTCCTTCTACATAAACAGAAATATTGTTTCCATCGTAAACTGCTGCTACATGCAGCCACTGATTCATTTCTTCTGAAGTAAGAGGAACCTGTACGATCTTCCAGCTTCCATTCGTATTCTTGATAAAGAAGTACACCGTCTGCTCAGAAACACGGAATGCCGCACTGCTGTCACCTTTTGATGCGATCATATTGTAGTCAGAACCATTGTATCCTACATTATTCGGATTAAATACAGCTTCAATTGTAAAGGCTTTATTTCCCCCGATCAGACTGTTGAAGGTTTCATCTGCTGTTTCTCCGGTTACATCTGCATAACCTTTCAGAGCAATTTCGCCGTCTTTTTCTGCCAGATCTGCTGTGGATACGCCACTGATATCCATGTCATAACCATTTGCACTCTGATCTTTTACAACAACGGCTGCATCTTTCGTATCTGCAAGTTTCTGTGCCAGTGCGATTGCCTCCTGCAGTTTCCGGTAACGGATCTCTCCTACGATTGCTTTGCCTTCCTCTGTGAGTGCATTGTAAGATACAAGCATTTTCTGGAGTTCTTTTGTATCACTGCCTGTTACCAGAATACCATCGATTTTATCGCTCAGTTCTTTTGCTGCACTCTGGATGATATCATCCTCAGAAACAGATGCCACCGTGCGGTATGCACGTGTTACATCCATCGGATCGCTGTCATTTGTGGTATATGGTACCATGGTGTACTCATAAGTATAAGCTTTGTTATTTGGAATCAGGTATGCGGAAAGTGTATCCTGACCGCAGCTCTTGTTTCCGGTTCCCTGTGAACGATAGTTTACTGTCAGGATCGTGGAATCCAGTTTGGTCAGTTCATATGGATGCTGTGCCTGATCCAGATCATCTACTGTGAAATGCAATGCAGACGCTTCTACCGTATCAGTTGCTGCGATTGCCATTGCACTCTTTGCAGATGGGTTGGTTACGCTGATCCATTTTACTCCGGTTACGGTACCGGTATCCTGTGTATCCAGGTACGGATAGAACATTCCGGATACGGTGTTGCTATATCTTCCAACCGTTGCGAAATCTTCTCTGTCCCACATAGCCTCTACCGGGCCGTTACCATACCATTCTACGTTTTCATATCCTTCCGGCAGTTCCATAACAGTACCGATACGGATATAACGTCCAAGGCTTGTTCCGGTTGCGTCTACGGTTGCATCTACAGTCACTGCACCGCTTCCGTCTACCTTATAAACCATGGTCTGTTTCAGGTTTGCCTGGCTTGCACTTGCCAGTGTCACACGGATCGTCTTCTGTCCTGCATCGTTTGTTCCGACCGCAATATCAGAAGCCGTTACATTTTTGTTGACATTCTTCCAGTTTCCGTCGTAGTTACCGTTATCGTTGTTGAGAATACCTCTCCAGTAATTCGGAACCGGTCCGCTTGTCAGCAGAGTTTCACCTTTGTATACATAATTTTTCAGTGTTCCGGTTGCTTTTTCTACTTCAAAGCTGAAATCGGTACCGGAAACTTTGATCACATCTTCTGCACTGTCATCTACGGTTACGTTTGTGTTGATCGTCGGTTCTACTTTTGTAACTTCTGCCGGGATCTGGAACTGCTCGTAAGCAACTTCGTGTCCTGCTTTTGCCCATTCGGTATCCTCTTTGAGCTGTACAGACAGGTTCAGATAATACTCTGCTCCTGCTTTCTTTTCTTCCGGCATAGATGCACGATACGGAACTTTGATGCTTCCGCTCTCTCTGCCTGCGATGTTGGTATCTTCCGCTGAAAGTTTACCGGAGCCAATCTCTTTTCCGTCTTCAGTCAGTGTCCATGTCACGTCAAAATCATTCAGATTCAGGAAGTTATTTTCATTGTAAACATCGATGGTCTCGCCGAGCAGCATGCTGTCATCTGTGCTAAACCATACGCTCTGATACTGATATTTTACTTCATAAAGTTCCGGTTGAACATCTCGATCCGGAGATACCAGACCGTTTACACAGAAGGAGTTGTCGTTCGGGCTTTCGCCGGAGTCTCCGCCGTATCCATAGAAGCTGCCTTTGATTTCATCAGAGTACAGATTTGCATGAGCATCTTTCTCTGCATAGTAATCATATGGTTTGGAAGATTCATCAACGGTCAGTCCTGCAAAATCTGCCCACAGAAGTACATCATCAGATTTCTCTGTGATTGCCGGTGTCGTGCTGTTCTGAGCTTTGATCTCCTCCAGGGACAGTGCTCTGCTGTAAACGCGGCCCATAGAAATTTCACCGTCAAAGGTTCTGCCGTTGTCAGCACTGCATCCTACTCCCAGTGCTACGCTGCTGGATGCAATGGTTGTATTTCCGTTTCCGCTTCCGATCAGCTCTCCATCACAGTAGATCTTGATCGCACCTTTATCGTACGTTGCAACAACCTGATGCCAGTTTCCTACCCAGTTATCCGGTTTTTTCGCTGTCACAGAATTCCAGTTGTTGTTATAGTAAGCAAAGAACTCCAGCTGTTTACTGCTGTTTGTCTTTAATGCAAACTGATGGTCACCTTTTGCGATCAGGACTTTTTCTGCTCCGTCCGATTCCGGTTTGCAGATAACTTCTACGGTAAAACTCTTGCCGCTTCCGGAGAGTGCTTCGTTGTATTTATCGCTCTCAAACAGTGCATAACCATTTGCACTCTTGCCGGTCAGTGCTCCGCTGTCTGGATTTTCATTGACCGAAGAAATGCTTGCAGATCCTACCACGCCGTCTTTCTTTTCTGTTACAACGTAAGACTGTGGCAGATTGTCAAGGCTTAAGATTCTGGACTGGTCAACCCAATCCCAGATAAATCCGCCGAGCATATTGTCGGAAGAACGGATCGCATCCCAGTATTCTTTCAGGTTACCAACCGCATTACCCATCGCATGGTCATATTCACACAGAACATATGGCATATTTGCTGCTGCTCTGGAATACAGGGTATCAACACTTGGGTACATATTGCTTCGCATATCGGTTCCATTGTTTCCATCCGAAGATTCTGAATGAATCGGTCTTGTACTGTCGTTGTTCTTGAAGTACCAGATCAGATCATAGAACATGCCATTTGCATAAGAAGCACTGCTGCTGTAATAATTTTCGTTTCCGGTTGACCACATAACGATGGCAGTGCGGTTTTTCAGTCTGTTGAATGCGGTAACCGTACGGTCCATTGCCAGGTTCTTGAAGTTTACCTGTTTTTCTCCCTGATTCATCAGTGCATGAGATTCCAGGTTGGTCTCACCCATCACGTAAATACCGTATTTATCACACAGATAATACAGATACTCGTCGTTGCTGTAGTGAGAGGTACGCAGTGCATTTAAGTTGTACTGTTTCATCAGTTTAATGTCTTCTTCCTGTGTCTCATGCGGTACATATTTGCCGTATTCCGGATCGGTATCATGACGGTTTGTACCTTTGAGCAGAAGCTGTTTACCGTTGATCGTGATCGGTTTGTACTCAGAATCGGTTGTGGTACGATTACCATTTGTATCTACTTCTGATTTTGTAAACTCGATCTCACGAAATCCAAGCTGCTGGGAAACGCTTCCCATGTAGGTGCCTGTCTTGGAATCGTACAGGGACAGAACCATCGTATACAGATTCGGTGTCTCAGCAGACCACAGTTCCGGTGAAAGAACCAGTTTGCTGCCAGCTGCCGAAACACTGCCATCGTTATCACCGTCTGCTGCCGGAACGGTATCCAGATCCATCGTCATATCGTTGACAAACATCTTTCCGTCCTGATCATAAAGACGTACATCCACTTTATAACCTTCTGCTGCTGCCTTGGAAGCATTTGCTACGGTTACATTCAGCTTCATCGTTGCATTTTCGTAGTTCTCATCGAGATCTGTCTCTACTTTATAGTCCTGGATATGTACCAGCGGTGCAGAATACAGGTATACATCACGGAAAATACCGCCATCATAATACATATCCTGATCTTCCATCCAGGTACCGTCACAGAATTTGTGAACTTCAACTGCCAGAAGGTTGTCGCTTCCGTCTGTTGTCAGATAATCGGTAATATCAAAGCTATGTGGACTGTAGCTGTCCTCGCTGTATCCTACTTCTTTGCCATTTACATATACATAATAGGAAGATTCTACGCCCTGGAAGGAAAGATAAACTCTTCCGTTTGCTGCCTTCATGTCATCAGTCACCTTAAAAGTCTTGCGGTAAAGACCTACCGGGTTATAATTTGCCGGTGCATTCGGGGCACTGACATTACTGTCATATTTTGACTGCCAAGGCATAGTTACATTGGTATAGATAGAAAAATCAAATCCCTGTCTCGTCCAGCTGCAAGGAAGCTGCAGATTTGTTTTCCAGTCGTTCGTCGTTGCTTTGTAGTCGGTCTTATAGAAATCTTTGTATGCATCACCCTGTGCGAGTGCCTGGTTCTGTAACACAACAAGTGACCAGTCTGCCTGATCCGTCCCTGTTAAGAACTGTACATATTTTGATGCTGCTTTGTCGTAATCTTTTGCACCTTTGATTGCTTTCTCTACGCTGTCATACACCACATTGGTCGTTGCAAAAGTGCTTGCCGGTTCTGTGTTGATGCCATATACATCTGCTGCTTTGGCCTGATTGCCATCCACATCGGTATAGGTTTCTCCGGTCCATTCTTTGTGCGTGAATTTTGTTTTGTCCACGTCGGATGTTACTTTTGCGGCCTGATTTGGGACAGCTGTTTTTGTCCACGGGTCGGTGTAGCTGGCATTGGTGTTGGACTTACTGTCTGCCTGCGTCTGCAGTGCAGACTCGGATGCTGCTTCAGCTGCAGGTGCTGCACTTACTGCCTGTCCTGCGATCATGGAAGCCGCCAGGGAAAATGCCATAACTTTTCTCCACTTCATACTTCTTGCTCCTTTCTTTTTGCATCTTTTGAAGCTGCAGTCTGCAGCTTCCTTCTAATGCATGCTCTAACAAAAATTTCAGTCCTCTTTCACCGGACTTAGTAAAATTTTACCATATTATTCACAATTTGTCCATAACATTTCTATATATTTTACAGTGTTTTGCAAGATTTTTACTAAACTTCTCACTATTTTTCAGTAATTCACACAAAAAAAGTGCGATATTTTTGTCACACTTTTTTCTTGCAAGATTTCGCTAAAAGTTGAATGTGCAAACGAACGGTATCATAAAAAATAATACAGCCATGATGAATCCAAAAACAAATCGCTCTGACGGTAGCAAGGATTGTTTTCGAATCATCATGGCATTATATATTTTATAAAATCATTTCTATGGCGTTCATTTGCACATTTACACAAACTCCACCACAATTTTTTATTTATCTGCATCCTCTGATGCATCTTTGCTTTCTTCTATTTTATCTTCCAGCTCTGCCACTTCTTTTGCTTCTACGGCAGCTTCTTCACCTTCAGAAGTCTCTGCATCTTTTTTTTCTTCTTCCGGTACTGCATTATAGTCTTCTTTGATTGCTTTATAGCTCTTGGTGACTCCCATGATCACCATCCCTGCACCGATCACAGCAAACACTACCATAAAAATGGACATCAGTATTTTATCGGTTCCGCTGCTGGTCGGGATATCTTTATACATATAGTAGGCCTGTGCCAGCAGATATACGCCTGCCATGGCATAGATCGCCATACGTCCTTTATACTTTGCTCTGTCATTCATAATATTATGCTCCTCTCTTTTTGCCTGTATTTCACATATTATGATGTCTGGTCAAAAGATATTTGCCCTCTTTGATACTGGATTGTTCCGTAGGCATCATAGTTGGAGACTTTTGACACCCACATCATAATATCACATTTCCAACAGAAAAGATAGATAATACTTATCCGTTTTTCTATTTTCAGTTCAAATACAGGCGAACGTTTTCTCCGATCAAGAGAAAAAAAGAGCCGAACAATATGTCCGGCCCTTGAGATTCTGTAAAAAATTATTTACGAACCAGGTATTTTCTCATATCGATAGAGCAAGCTACCAGGATGATGAGACCTTTGATGATGTACTGCATACTCTGGTTGATTGAGAGGAACTGCAGTGCAACGAAGATAATTCTCAGGATGAATACACCAAGAACGATACCACTGATCTTACCAGTACCACCTACGAAAGATACACCACCGATAACGCAGGCTGCGATAGCATCACACTCGTAGTTCAGACCTGTGTTGGCCTGGTTGGAACCGATACGTGCTGACTCGATGAAACCTGTAATACCATACATGCATCCAGCCAGAGTATGTACTGCGATTGTTGTCCAGAATACACTTACACCAGATACGTTTGCTGCTTCCGGGTTAGAACCTACAGCGAACATATTTTTACCAAATGTTGTTTTGTTCCACATGAACCACATGAAAGCAATCATGATAATTGCATACCAAACATAGTTCGGGATTGGAACGCCAAAGAATTTAACTAAACTTCCTGTTACGAAGTTTTTGAAGGAATTGTCCAGACCTGACAGAGGCTGTCCATTGTTTCCGTTGATCATGATGTACAGAAGCAGTACACCGTATGTAATCAGCTGAGTTGCCAGTGTTACGATGAATGGATGCAGTTTAAACTGTGCTACGAACCATCCATTGACGAAACCTACGATACCACCAACAACGACAACGATCAGGATTACTACCGGGATTGGCAGTGGCTGAAGATTCGGGAACATCTTTGTTGCATAGTCCATAGACTGCAGTAAAGATGCGGAAATACATGCTGTCAGACCTACAACTCGACCAGCAGAAAGGTCGGTACCGGTCAGTACGATACATCCTGCGATACCAAGTGCGATCGGAATATTTGCAGCTGACAGAGAAATAATATTTACGATAGAAGATACACTCAGGAATTTTTGGTTCTGTGTGTATGTATAGATTGCAGCAATGATGATCAAGATATACATCAGGTTGTTGATGAATCCCTCTTTCCAGAAGGTTTTCTTGTCTTTGCTGTCCAGTGTTTTATAATTTGCGATACTTGCTTTTAAATTTGAAAATGCTCTCACTTACTTCAGCCTCCTTATACATATTTTGCCGCAAGGGTCATGATCTCTTCCTGGTTCGTCTCGCTGACATTTACTTCACCTGCAAGACGTCCACCGGACATAACGAGAATTCGGTCACAGATTCCCAGAAGTTCTGGCATTTCAGAAGAAACTACCATAACTACTTTGTTCTTATTTGCAAGATCCAGAATCAACTGGTAAATCTCGTATTTAGCACCAACGTCGATACCACGTGTCGGCTCATCCAGCAGCAGTACTTCCGGATTGGTCAGCAGCCAGCGTCCAAGGATAACCTTCTGCTGGTTACCACCTGACAGTGAACGGATTTTTGTTTCCTGTGTCGGTGTTTTGGTATGCATCGCATCGATGGACCACTGAGTATCCTCTCTCATGGACTTCTCGCTCAGATACAGACCTTTCTTTTTATGTTTCTTAAGGCTGGAGATAACCGTATTTTCACGAATACTGAGGATTCCGAAAATACCGGTTGCACGACGTTCCTCTGTCAGAAGGGCGAAACCATTCTTGATAGATTCACGTGCGTTGCGGTTTGTGCAAACCTTACCGTCCAGTTTGATCGTTCCTGATTTTCTTGTTGCAATACCGAAGATGTTCTCCAGTGTTTCGGTACGTCCGCTTCCGTCCAGACCGGCCAGACCAACAATCTCACCACGGCGAACTTTGAAAGAAACATCACGCAGCAGAGAGTACTGTGCAGTCAGGTTTTCTACTTCCAGAGCAACTTCGCCCGGTTTGTTTGTCTTTGGCGGGAACTGGTTTGTCAGCTCACGACCTACCATCAGTCTGATGATCTCATCCATTGTCATTTCTTTTGCCGGTTTGGTAGCTACCCATGTACCGTCTCGCATGACTGTGATGTCATCAGAAATTCTGAGGATCTCTGCCATTTTATGGGAGATGTAGATGATACCACATCCCTGATCTCTCAGCATATTTATAATTTTGAACAAGTGCTCTACCTCTTCTTCCGTCAGGGAAGATGTTGGCTCGTCGAACACGATAATTTTCGAATTAAAGGAAACTGCTTTTGCAATTTCTGCCATCTGACGCTGTGATACCGGCATAGTGCTCATGATCCTCTTCGGATCAACATCAATCTCCAGTTTGTCGAAAAGTGCTTTTGTATCATCATACATTTTCTTTTCGTCTACCATCGGACCTTTTTTGGGATAACGTCCCAGCCAGATATTGTCCATAACACTACGTTTCAGGGCCTGGTTCAACTCCTGATGAACCATTGCTACACCATTTTCCAAAGCTTCCTTGGAGTTTTTGAAATTGATTTCTTTCCCTTCCAGAGAAATGGATCCGCCGTCTTTTACATACATCCCAAACAGGCACTTCATCAATGTAGATTTCCCAGCGCCGTTTTCTCCCATCAGTGCGTGAACCGTTCCTCTTCTTACGGTCAAAGAAACATTATCCAACGCCTTAACGCCTGGGAACTCCTTGCTGATATTTTTCATTTCAAGCAAAACATCATGCTCCATATCCTGACCTCCTGTCTTTCTACTACTTACCTTTATACTTAAGGAACGGCCGCCGACCAGCGGCAGCCGTTACCCTTGTATACTATTTCACGAATGAATTTCCATCATTCATTTTCCGTTCTGTTTCAGAATCAGATCTTATTCTTCTCCTGTGTACATAGCGTATGGGATGTAGATCTTATTCTTAACGTTTTCAGAGATGTTGTAAGAATCTGTGTTAGCCATTACATCCTGACCTGAACCAGCGTTCTTTGTCAGATCTGCGATACAATCTGCCATACCTTCAGCATCCTGTTTGATTGTACCTGTCATCTTACCGTCTTTGATCAGCTGTTTAGCTGCATCTGTAGCGTCTACACCGAATACAGGGATTGTCTTGCAGTCATCTGTACCCAGGTTGTATCCTTTGTCATTCAGAGCAGAGATAGCACCTTCAGCCATACCATCGTTGTTGCAGATAACAAGTTCGATCATGTTCTTGTTTTCTTCGTTGTACTGTGTCAGGTTGGTTGTCATGTAGTTGTTTGCAGCTGTTGCACTCCAGTTACCATCCTGGTCAACCTGGTAGCAGTCTGTGTTGGAAGAATCAAAGTATTCCAGAGCCGCTTTTCCGTTCTCTTCCAGAACTTTGTTAGCATCTTCTACACCATACTGTGTACGGTAGATAGCTTCTACGTTACCAAGCTGTCCCATGAACATAGCGTAGGAGATCTTTCCGTCGCCGTTCAGGTCTACTGCATCGTAGTTGTCAACCAGGTAGTTACCGATCATTTCGCCCTGCATATGTCCGGCTTCCGGAGCATCTGTACCAACGAATGCACACTTGTCATAGCTTCCAAGTACTTTTCCTTCGTCTTCGTCGCCTTCAACTGCACGGTTGAAGAAGATTACAGGGATATCTGCTGCTTTTGCTTTTTCAACGATCTGAGAAGAAGCGTCTACAGAACCAGATGTTACGATGTTAACGATCAGTACGTTTGCACCTGTCTGGATAGCTGTATCGATCTGCTCGTTCTGTGTTGTCTGGTTGTTGTTTGCATCGTAGTCCTGATATTTAACACCCAGTTCGTCCAGTTTAGCATCCAGTGCTGTACGTACGGAAGCGATGTATGTATCGCCGTATGTATAGTACATAACTGCTACGTCTGCGTTAGACAGGTCAACATCGCCTGCTGCATCTGCTACGGACTGTGCTTCTGACTCAGCATCAGCTGCTGCTGTATCAGCTGTTGTATCAGCTGCTGCTTCTGTTGCTGCTGTTGTATCAGCTGTTGTATCTGTTGTGTTGTTAGATGATCCGCATCCTGCAAGCAGAGATGCTACCATTGCTGTTCCAAGTAAACCAGCGATTACTTTTTTCTTCATGATAAGTTCCTCCCAAAAAAAATGATTTGTTTTTCATTACTCTAACAATATAGCACAAAGTTCTCAATTTTCCAATATGATAATTTACGATTTTGATATAATTTTCTATTTTTTTCTTAAGATTTAAACCACCGTTTCATACTTTTGCACGAAAACGAGATTTAATTTTTGTTACTTTTTTCGAAAGCAAAGAGTCTTCTCTGACATTCTTCATCATACATGTTCTCTTTGTCCACTGCAATCGTATCCGTATAAATGGTATCTTTGATGGAATATCCGTTGATCAGCTTGTAGGCGGTCTCCACGCCGAGATACCCCATGGCATAGGAATTCTGTACGATCAGGGTGTCCACTTCCCCCGTCTCTAGCATGCCGACCGAAACCACATTGCTGTCAAATGCAACCACACGGACATTGTCTTTCAGCCCAAGTTCCTGGATTGCATAGCCGACCCCGAGTGTTGTCCATTCGTTAAAGGTAACGATCACATTAATCTTCGGATGCTTTTTCAGCATTTTCTTTGTTCGTTTTTTTGCATTTTCTGTATCGGAAAGCACATTGATCACGGCATCAATTCCGGCTCTTTCATCACGCAGAATGCTATCCCGGAATCCTTCTTCTCTTTTCTGTCCATTGTCCGAGTTTTTATCGTAATTCACAATGCCGATATGGATTTCTTCGTTTTCATCTTTCATGGCTGCTTCCGCTGCCTTACATCCAGCATCGTAATTATCGGTTCCGATCCGGCAGCTGACCGCATCGCTGTCCACGTCGCTGTCGATGACCACAACCTTGACCCCTTTGCCTGCCGCATCATTGATCGCATCGGCATTTGCCTCATAATCTACCGCAGAAAAAATAATGACTTCCGCTCCGTCTTCCACTGCCTTTGCAATCATCTGATTCTGTGTCTCATAATCTTCTTCGTTTTTCGGTCCCTCGAAAGTCAGATCCAGATTGCATGCCGTGGCAGCATTGCTCGCCCCTGCATATACCGATTTCCAGAATCCGGAAACGGTTGACTTTGCAATAAAAACAACTTTGTGCTTCTGATCGCTGCTGCTTTCACTTTCTTTTCCGTTGAGAATCGGACGGTGAAAAGCCGTCAGGCAGAAGATCAGCACCAGACAGACCAGAAATGCCATCCACAGGATGCGGTTTCTCCACCTATTTGTCTTCATAGCTTCCCTCCGTTACTTTCGGCATCATAATCGTGACACAGGTGCCTTCATCCAGCTCACTCTTTATGGTCAGGCCGTATTCTTCCCCGAAATAGATCTTGATACGGTCATTTACATTCTTGATTCCGATTCCGGCACGGTCGCTTCGCTCCTTTTTCAGTACTTCCTCGCACTGTTCTTCTGTCATGCCAACTCCGTTGTCCTCCACCGTAAAGATGATCTTGTCTTCGCTCTGATGGATGCTGATCCTGATCATGCCCTCATCTACCATACGATCCATGCCGTGATAAATTGCATTCTCGATGATCGGCTGCAGTGTGATTTTATTACAGTAATAAGAAAGGCATGCCTCATCAACGTCAAATTGATACCGGAACTGATTTTTATAGCGGAAATTCTGAATATGCAGATAGCTCTGTGCATGCTGCAGCTCTTTCTCAATCGGGATCAGCTCATGTCCGCGGCTGATGCTGATGCGGAACAGCCTTGCCAGGGCATTGACCATCTCCACGGCATCTTCATTGCGTCCGGCTTCGCACATCCAGGCGATCGCATCCAGTGTATTATAGAGGAAATGTGGATTGATCTGTGCTTGAAGTGCCTTCAGTTCTGTTTTCCGAAGGCTGATTTCTTCTTGGCGGACTTCTTCCATTAGCTTCTGTATCCGTACTGCCATATGTTCAAACGAATCCGACAGGGCGGAAATCTCTTTGGTTCCCGTCACCGGATGATAGACAAACTCGGCACTGTTTCCCTCGAATTCTCCCATCGCACGCACCAGGCTTGTAACCGGTTTTGAGAACAGATCCGAGAAAACGCTGCCAAGGAACACCGTTCCGGCAAGTACGATCGCCAGGATCACGACCAGGCTGCTGACTACGCGTTCCACTTTGTTTGTGATCATTTCATCCACATAGCATACTCCCACGATATGCCAGTCGCAGTTCTGAAGGGAGTTGACGGTGTAAATCACATTAGACTTGATGTACGTCCCGTTCTCCATATTTTTCTGGTTTTCTTCTTTTAAAGAAACGTAAATGAGCTGCTGCTGCGGATGATAGACAATGTTTCCGGCATCATCGGCAATATAGCAGTAACCATGCTGCCCGATCCCGACATCATCCACATAATCGGCGATATTGTAAAAACTGATATCCACCGCTACCTGGATCGTATTCCCGTTTGCATCCTGCATGTTCTGGGAAATCGTTACCACCCACGGATAGTAGTCCACAAACAGGGATTCTACATGCGGTTTTGTGATATTTAAAATTCCTTCTTCCTGCGGCAGATCACGCACATAAGAAAGATTTTTGATATAATTTTCTTTTAATTTCTGACCATTTGTCCAGCATTTTAAGATCTTGCCGTTCATATCATAGGAAGTAACTGCAACAACATCGGATCTTATCTTCAGAAGATTGGAGAAAAAATTATTTGCTTCTTCCTCCTCTTTCTGAATGTTAGCACAGATCATCTGCATGATATCGCTCATGTCTTCGGTATAGTTGAAAACGGTATTTTTCACCTGTACAACGGCCTGCTCGCTCGTTGTGATCGCATTCTGCTCCATATCATTACGGTAAAGATTGACAAATATAAGCAGTGATACGACTGAAGTGATCATAACGATCACGCTCACCAGGATGACAAACAGACTCGACAGTGAAATCTGCTGAAACCGCTTCACCGCCTGTTTAATCCTGTCTGCCATCTTCATACGTTCTCCTGCAGCTGTTCGGTGAAACACCGGTATATTTTTTGAAGCAATAGCTGAAATAATGCTGATCGTTGTAGCCGCATTTTTCCGATATCTCACGGACTTTCATGTTGGTGTCCATCAGAAGCTCTTTGGCTGTCTCGATACGCTTTTTCGTAAGCAGCTCTTTGAACGTCTCACCGGTATCCTTTTTCAAAAGTGCACTTAAGTAGTTCGGGCTGACGGAAATCTCGGTGCTGACCGAGACAAGGGACAGATCCGGATCGGCAAATTTCTCGTTGATGATGCGGATCGCACGGTTGCAGAGCATCACACTGCTTTTCTTTCGCTGGTCTGCGATCATCAGGCGTGCCGTAGTGCAGATATCTACATAGAACTGCCTGGAATCTCCGATATTGCCGAACATTTTCATGCTGTACATCGGGAACTTCTGCTGCATCTGCTGAACCACTTCTTCTCCGGCAACCGAATAAAGTACCTGATAAACCGTCGAAACGATCAGCATCAGGATAAAATCCGTCTCAGACTGAGAGATCTTGTGCTGTACGACCTGGTCAAAAAAGTTCTGCAGATAGCCGCTGATCTCCTCCGGTCTGCCTTTTCGAAGCAGATTTTCGATATCTTCCACGGTCTGATGCACCATCACCTTGTCAAAGCTCTCTGTCCGTTCATCGTCTGATATAAAATGAATGTTTCCTTCTTCTTTTCCGTAATTTGCAGCCGCACTCATCGCCTCCAGATAGCACTCATGACATCTTTCCAGCTTTTCGACTACTCTGCTGACTCCGATCACGCTGTCCATCCCCATAATACGCTCCACACTTTGACAGATGTCATCCACCAGAATATGCAGATATTTATCAAAGCCACGCGGCGTTGCCAGAAGCAAAGATACTACGCGTCCCTGTAAATAAACGCTGCAGTACTTGGTGTACTTTTTGAGGATGGAATCGATCGCCTTGACGCTGCCTCTTGTCGTGCAGTTCTTTCCGTCTTTATCCAGGATTCTGGTGACCATCACCGCATAATTCAAGGCTTCCGGCTCTTCCCCGTCGAGCAGTCCGCATGAAATTGCCTCTTTCATCAGCATCCTGTGCTCTTCTTCCGGAAGTTCCCCGCCAAAACCATCCAGAAGCAACGGTGTCAGAAACTCTCTTTTCTCAATATGCTCCTGACGCATCCCCGGCTGGGAAAATACCTGAAACTTCTGATCGATCTTCTCTTTCATCTTCAGGAGCTCTTTTTCAAGTTCGGAAGATGAGATCGGTTTTAACAGATAGCTGATAATATTATATTGTATGGCCTGCTGTGCATAAGAAAAATCATCAAATCCACTCAGAAATGCGATCTGGGTAGCCGGCCTTATCTCCCGCACCTGGCGTGCAAGCTCGATGCCGCTGATAAATGGCATGCGTATATCCGTCAGAAGCAGATCCGGCTCCAGCTTTTCCGTCAGTTCCAAAGCTTCCGCACCGTTTTCCGCCTCTCCGATCACCTGAAAACCGACGCTTCCCCAGTCTACTTTCCGGATCAGGGAACGACGGATCTCTTGCTCGTCATCTGCAACAATCACTGTGTACATGGTGTTCTCCTTTACTAACTTTTCGGTATTCTCACAGTTACCTTTTTTCCTTCCATTATACCCAGAATTGCAGATTTGTCAAAAAAAAGGAGGACTTTTCAGTCCTCCCACGGGCGAATGCGGTATTTTGCCCCTACGCGGTCACAGATTTCCTGACACTGCTTTTCTTCTTCGTGTGTGATGGTCGTCTCTACGGTCGTCATCACAACATTTGGAATGTATTTTGTACATTCTTTTGTGAAATCGATCATGGCATCAAATGACTTTTCTCCGAATTTGCTGCGTACCAGCCTGTGGTACTCATCTGCATTCGGGGTATTCAGGCTGACAGAAATCGTATCCACAAGACCTTTCAGTTCCGGAACGATGTCTCTTTCATTGATCAGACTGCCAAGTCCGTTTGTGTTGATACGGATCGGCATATTGTACTTTTCTTTGATCAGCTTTGCACTCTGTTTCAGCACATCGAGTGCCTCGGTCGGTTCGCCGAATCCGCAGAATACCACTTCTTTATATTTTGAAAAATCTACGGCTTTCATGGCTTCCTGCACTTCTTCAAAAGATGGTGCATGCTCCAGCCACAAAACATGGGAATTTTCCATGTGATCTCTGGTCTGACGCAGGCAGAAGGTACAGGCACATGGACATTTATTGGTGAGATTTACATAGATATTATCGTGTACTTCATAGAAAATCGTCATTTCTTTTTTCATAATGCAGCATTCCTTTCAGTCTGTTTTTAATTTTCCTAAAACTTCTTCAAAACATACGCCGTCTGTCAGCGGAATATTCAGTTCCTGTGAGCGGATAATACATTTTTTGATAAAATCGGAAGCTTTCTTCACGGATTTATAGAACGGCACTCCGTTGACGGCATCGGCTGCAATGATGGATGCAAAGATATCGCCGGTTCCGGAACGCTGTGTTCCTTCTTTGTGGGTACGCAGCACTTTCGGCTGCTGCCCTTCTTCGTAACAGAAGTTTGCAATAAATCCGCCCTGGACGATACCGGTGATGGCAATTTTTTTGGGTCCCATCTTGTGGATCTTTTCTGCCATTTCCTGGATTTCTTCGATCTTCCATTTTTCTTTGTACGGTGTATCGGTAAGCACGCAGGCTTCTGTGACATTCGGTGTGAGAATGTCGGCAAACTCGACCAGTTTTTTCATTTCACCGCACATTTCTTCTGTGTAGGTCGGATATGGTTTTCCATAATCGCCCATTACCGGATCAACGATGATCTGTGTTTCTTCTGTTTTAAACTCTTTAAAAAACTTTTTTACAATCTCGATCTGTTCTTTGGAACCTAAAAATCCGGAACAGATCCCGTTAAAATGAAGATCCAGTTTTTTCCATTCCTGCATATAAGGAACCATGCGGGAAGTATAGTCTTCGAAAAAGTAGCTTGGAAAACCCGTGTGGTTGGAAAAAATGGAGGTCGGCAGCGGACAGCACTGCACCTTCATAACAGAGAGAATTGGAAGTGCTACTGCTATCGAGCATCTGCCAAATCCTGAGAAATCATTGATCACTGCAATTTTTTTCTGATTGTTGTGAGACATATTTCACCTTTCCTACGCAAGTCGTTTGATAAATACCGGAATTTTGGCTTTTTCAAATGCAAATCCGATCACATAGAACAGCAACAGTCCGATCACACCTTCTGTGGTCAGGCCCGGGATCTGGGCAAAACCTGCTGCCATGCCGCCGTAAAGGAAGCATCCTGCAAACGTATAGCCTGCAATCATGATCACGATACCTGCCGCTGCTCCGAGAAATGTACGGAGACGCATCATACGGATCTCTTCGCCTTCGCGATAAGCGATCATAGCGATCACAAGTCCCATGATCCCTTTGATGATCAGTGTCGGAATGATCCACTGTGTATAGCCGCTGAGCAGATCTGCCAGACAGGAGCCAATGCCGCCTGCCAGCATTCCGGTCATATTTCCAAAATAAACACTAACCAGCAGAATGCAGCAGTTCCCAAGATGCATGTAACCAAGCGGGATCGGGATCTGGATCACCATGGTCGATACACAGACAAGTGCGATCGCCAGAGCATTGATTGCCAGTTTCTTTGCTGTCCAGTTTGTACTTTTCTTTTCGTTCATACTTTTCTCCTTCATGACGCACTTGCTGCGTCAATAATGGCAGATTTGGAAGTCAACTTCCAAACTTTCACCTTCCTGTTTTTTCTTGCTGTTCAGTATAAGCTTTTTTTGTCATTTAAAAAACAGACAATATTCAGCATTTTTACAGGGTCAGTTTTAAGCATATGCTTTGATAAAGCGGAAAAGAAACTTCTTTTTGCGGCTCATGCCCTTCAAAGCCATACGGCAGGTGTAACGATAAAGTCCCTTCAGCTGCATGGTTTCCTCTTTTGTCACCGGATCACCCGCAAAGTTTGCCCGCATCACAATGTCCATCGCCTGATCAAGTTCTTCTTTGTTCAGCCACTGGAACTGTTCACAGACCTTCGCCGTAAATCCGTCTTTCATGCAGTCCAGTCCCTGCGGCATTCCGGCAAAAACGAGCACTTCATAAAAATCCCTGAAAATCTCCTGTGCATTTTCGCCGCTGCGTCTGCGAAGTCGGATCGTCCGTCTTGCAAACAGGATCAGCCCTGCAAAGATCAGAGACAGAAGAACGGCTGCGATCGATACGATCCCTGTCTGTGTGCCCGAAAGACTTCCATTCATGCCATTTGCACCATATCCGTTTTTGCTGTCAGAATCGCTGCTCTGGTCTGCAT